>JACQEC010000248.1 GCA_016200765.1 Chloroflexota bacterium
CGTGTACGGGAAATCGGCCACCCCGCGCACCATGTCGCTTTGCTCGCTGAGGCTGGCCACGTAGCCGTTAAAATCGAGCAGGCTGAAGGGGCTGGCGATGGCGAAAACCACCACTACGGACAGCAAACTCAACATCAGCCCCAGCGTGGCGCGGCTCACTTCGCTCGACATCTCGCCGCTAAGGACCAGCGGCGGATTGGCGACGATGCCGAGCGCCGACGCTGGACGCGGCCCATGCACCGTCTGCCAGCGCAAAACAGGGCGCAAGGTGTGGGCCAGCACCACCACCGCCAACAGCGGCACCGCCGAAAACTTGGAGGCAATCGCCAGCGCCGTCATGGCGCCCAGCCAGAGCGAATCCGACAGCCGCCCTTCCTGCACCACCCGCGCGCCGAAATAGAGCGCCGCGACGACCACCGTTGCCGTCACGACATCGAAGGCGTAGAAGTGCGCCAGTTGGATATGCTGAACGGTGAACGTCAGGAGCGCGGCGGCCAACAAACCGACCTTTACACCGTAAACACGGCGCCCCAGCAGGAAGATGAGGCCAATGGTCAGCGTGTCGGAGATGGCCGAGAGGAATCGGCCCAACAGGTTCAAGTGGTCGTAGTCGTTGGCGCGGCGCCATTCCGGCATCAGGCCGGTGGCCGTGGCGAACCCGCTGATCGCCGTCGCGGAGGCGCGCACCAGATAGAGGGGAAAACTCCCATAGGCGAAGCGGCGAGGCTGGTTGTCGCGAACGTTCCAATACGGGTTCAGGGCGGAGCGGCGCGGGTTGAAGACGTCGGAGAGATCGTCCGGCGCCCACGTATCCATTGCCACCATCGTAATCCAGCGCTCGTCGGGGTGAACGTGGTGGCCGTCGTCCCAGTTGAGGTTGTAGAGGCGCAGGCCAAGGCCAATCAATAGCAAACAGGCCATCGCCAGCATGACACGTTGTGTGCGTAATCGGGCGATCATACTTTGGCTATTGTAGCATCACCACCTATGTGCGGCAAGTTACAAACGGGTCAACATGATTGACCATTTGGACGTGGCGGACGGGGGGAAGGCGGGAGTAGGGAGTAAGGAGTAGGGAGTAGGGCTGCGTAAGTGGTAGAGGGTTAACCGTAATGGCTAAGACCGATGATCATGGCGGGGAGTGTGACAGGGACTTATGCCTTTCTGCAGAGAGTATGGGTTTACAGAAAGGGCGGTAAGCGTGGCAGTCATTGTCACACTGGCGGCGCATGACTCGACGGATTACTTGGTGTTTGATGGTGGAAGGCAATAGACCGTGCGGGGCGGATTGATCGCTTCAAGGGCATAACGCAGAATCGTCGGAGCGGTGAGGTGGTACGGGTAGGGACAGACCCGAAGGGTTTTGAAAACCCTTCGGGTCTAACGGGGCAGGCTCTAGACGTGGCCGCTGCTTCGCCTCACCCCCGGCCCCTCTCCCAGGTATGGGAGAGGGGAGAAAGCCAGCGCGCGACGATGGCGACCGGGGGTTGAGGCGTGGCGGGGAATGGGCGAGGCCACGGCCAGCGACCGGGTTGCTTAACTTCGCGAGGCGTGGCCGCGGCGGGGAAGGGCGAAGCCACGGCCAGCGATCGGGTTGCCAAACAGGGTGAGGCGTGGCCGCGGCGGGGAAGGGCGAAGCCACGGCCAGCGATCGGGTTGCTTAACATCGCGAGGCGTGGCCGTTGCTTCGCCCCTACGGTTGCGCGTTATGCGCAGGCTGAAGTGCGGAGAAGCGTTGGGCGTGTGAGGCAAGGCTGTGTCCTTGAAAGGCGCCTTGACCGGCGTTGAGGAGAAAGGGCGATAGCGCCTCTACCGTGCGCCTACGGTTCTAAACCGAGCGACTCGATATTACGACGCACGATTACCGTGTTCGGGTGTTGCTCACCCAAAGAGGCACGAAGAATTGTGAGCGCGCGCTCGAACGCGGCCTTCGCGCCGGCCAGGTCGCCCAGGTCTCGCAGCACGCTGCCGAGATTGTTGACATCCGTAGCCACCTCAGGATGCTGCGGGCCGTAGGCGGCTTCGTCCACCGTCAGCGCGCGCTCGAACGCGGCCTGCGCACCGGCCAGGTCGCCCAGGTCTTGCAGCACGAGGCCGAGATTGTTGACCCGGATGGCGACGCTCGGATGCGCCAGGCCGTAGACCTGCTCGTCAATCGCCAGCGCGCGCTCGAACGCGGCCTTCGCGCCGGCCAGGTCGCCCAGGTCTTGCAGCACGCCGCCGAGATTGTTGACGACTGTGGCGACGCTCGGATGCGCCGGGCCGTAGGCGGCTTCGGCCACCGTCAGCGCGCGCTCGAACGCGGCCTTCGCGCCGGCCAGGTCGCCCAGGGCTCGCAGCACGCCGCCGAGATTGTTGACGGCTGCGGCGACGGTCGGATGCGCCGGGCCGTAGGCGGCTTCGGCCACCGTCAGCGCGCGCTCGAACGCGGCCTTCGCGCCGGCCAGGTCGCCCAGGGCTCGCAGCACGCTACCGAGATTGTTGACCCGGATGGCGACGGTCGGATGCTGCGGGCCGTAGGCGGCTTCGCCCATCTTCAGCGCCCGCTCGAAGACTTCTTTGGCCTCCACAAACTGGGCCCGTCCGCGCAGGTATAATCCCACCTGATTCAAGAGCCACGCGGCTGTGTCGGAAGCGACACCAAGGGCTGTCGCCTGATCGGTCACACTGCGCGCGTGCGGGAGCAGGAGCGCGCAGGCCGGCCAGAAGCGCACATCCTCGCTGTCGTCAGGGAAGGCTGTGTTCACGATCTGGAGGGCGGCGACGGCCCACTGCCGGGCAGACTCCGGCGTCAGCCGATCGCGCGCCACGGCTTGCACCAGCCGATGGACGGAGAGCGCGCCGCCCTTGGCTTCGACGAGCGAGAAGCGCCGCAGGGCCGCGACGGCCTCGCCAAACAGCAACGGATCCTGCACGGCTGTGGACAGCGGCTCGTGCAGATGCGCGGCAGCTTGAGCGATGAGGGACTGGGGAATGTTATCGGGCGCGAAGAAGGCGCACAGGTTCAGCAAGTCGGCGCCCGCCGCCGATTGAGCGGCCACCTGTTGAAAGGAGATTTCCCAAGTGGTGGCCACGGTCGCATGATAATCGCTGGGGGGTTCGTCGCGCTTCCAGAGCTCGCGCCGCCGCGTGAGAAACAAGTCCAGATACGAGGCCAGCGAGCCGGTCGTCGCTTCCACAACCGCGGCCGCCTGCGCCAGCGCCAGCGGTAGATCGCCCAGCGCACCGGCCAGTTTATCGGCGGCGGCTCGATCGGTGTCACCGCTGCGCTTCAAGAGAAAGGCGATGGCTTCGCTTCGCTTCAGGCCGCTAATGGGGAGCGGGCTGGCGGTCTGGCGCCAGACGGGATTGCGCGAGGTGATCAGCACGTGTCCCGTGGCTCCGCGGGGCAGATAGGGGTCGAGGTCGTCTGGGCGGTTGGCGTTATCGAAGATGAGGAGCCAGCGAGGGTGTTGCCGGAGCCAGGCGCGCACGGCCTGAACGATGAGGCGCTGATCGGCCTCGTCTTTCTGGGGCAGGTTCAACGGTTGGGCCAAGCCGGCGTAGTCGGCGGCCAGCGTCGCGGGTTCTTCGGCGCGCACCCACCAGACGAGGTCATAGTCGGTCAGATGGCGATAGGCGTACTCGACGGCGATCTGCGTCTTGCCAACGCCGCCCAAGCCGCTAATGGCCTGTGTCAAGGCCGCAAACCGGTCGGAGGTCAGCGCGGCGCGCAGGTCTGTGAGCAACCGCTTACGACCTGTGAAGATCAGATTGCGGGCATGGGGCACGTTCCAGATCGGAGTGGGAGGCAGGCCTGCCGCCGGGCTGGTCGCGGGCAGTGGGCGACTTGAGGGTTTGGAGGAGAGTTCCTCGACCACTTTCCTAATCTCTTGCGCGATGTTGGTAAAGGCTTCTTCGCGATTACGCCATTGGGTTACCGGCTTGCCGTTTTCGGGCGAGGCTTCGAGCTTGCCAAAAAGCGCGCTGTGCCAATCACACGGGCGCAGAATCACCGGGATCACGCGCGCTTCCTTCGCTTCATGCCGTTGCATAGCGCGTTGCATTTCAATGTCGTAGCAATAGTCTGAAGCGAGGAAGTCAGCGCTGACCAGCAACAGAATGATACGCGCTGTGTTCAGGTGCGAATCAATCTGGCCTTTCCACTCCATGCCTGCGCCAATCTTGCGATAGTGCCAGTCGCTAATGGCGCGTTGCCGCCGCAAAAGGCTGAGATGTTTCTCCAGTTTAGCGCGCAAGCGCCAGTCGTCCTTGGAGTACGAATAGAAAACTTCGATGGGTTTAGGCGGGGGTGTGGGGGACATGGGCCTACTCCTGACAAGGGCAACGGTAGTGCGCATCCCTTGAATCTTCAGCCGCCATTATACTGCGGAAGTCGTTCACATGTCCAAGCCCGATTCAAATGATAGGGCTATCAGCGGATTAGGATAGCGGATTAGCGGATAGTGCGCGGCATCGGTTGGAAACCGACGCCCCCGATCTAGTCGGGGGAAACCTCGCAGAATCGTCGGAGAGGTGCGATTGTACGAGGTAAGGGCGCAGCCACGGGCCTCACCCCCGGCCCCTCTCCCAAGTATGGGAGAGGGGAGAAAGACGCGCAACAGCGGCGACCGGAGTATGGGCAAGGGGAGAAACAGCGCGCAATGACGCGGACGGGGGTTGAGGCGGGGCGGGGAAGGGCGAGGCCACGGCCAGCGATCGGGTTGCTTAACTTCGCGAGGCGTGGCCGTTGCTTCGCCCCACCGGTTGTGCGTTATGCCGCCGCAGAATACATCATTTGACACTTATACCCTTTGCTTCTATCATGCCTCTTGTCATGGTCACTGGGCGGCTGAACTTGTCTGTACGCGCCACGCAGTCATTTTTGCGTGGCGTTTTGGTGACGGGCGGGCTGGCTCTGGCGGGCCTGGCGCTCGCGGCGCTGCCTCTGCCGCTCGCCGCGGGGCTGGTGCTGGGGACGATGACGCTGGTCATCGTGCTCGCACAGCCTGTCGGCGGCCTCATCCTGCTGCTGGTTGCCGTGCCGTTTGGCTCGCCGTTCAATATCCAGATTGGCGGAGACAGCGCCGGGCAGGGGTTTAACTTCGGCCCGACCGAAATCTTGTTCGCGCTGACGATGGCGGGCTGGCTGGGGCGCATGGTGATCGCGCGCTCGACGACGCGCGGCGAAGAGCGGCGCTGGCCCCCGATCACAGTTGGGGGCTGGCCTGCGCTCGTCTGGCCGCTGGCCGCGTTCCTCTTTGTGCTGGCGCTGACGCTCACGGTCACGCGCTCCTTGCCATCGAGCCTGAAGGAGCTGCTCAAGTGGTCGGAGGTTTTGCTGGTCATGCTGTTCACCGCCAAGGCACTGCCGCGCAAGCACGTGCCGTTGCTATTCATCGTGCTTTTTGCCGTGGCCGCCGCTGAATCCGCCGTCGGCCTCTATCAGACCATTACCCGGAACGGCCCCCCGCCGTTTTTTGTGCCGCTCGGCGGGCAACTGATCATGCGCGCTTACGGCACCTTCGAACAGCCGAACCCGTTCGCCGCCTATCTGAATCTCACTTTGCCGGTCAGCCTGTCGCTCCTGTTCTTCGCGCTATCCGAGCGGCT
>JACQEC010000057.1 GCA_016200765.1 Chloroflexota bacterium
ATCAGCCCCGCCGTCAGCGCGGTCTGGAGGGTATAAACTTCGGCGATCAGCGAGAGCGCCCAGAAGAACGTGGAGCAGGCCAGCAGTCCAAGTGCCCCTATCGCCGCCACGCCGCTCACCCCCCAACGGCGCAGGATGCGCTCGGCAAGCGCAATGGTCAACGCGCCGTTGAACGCCGAGAACAGATTCAGGCGATAACCCACATCGCCCACGGGAACGTGAGACCAGAGGTAGCCCAGCGCGAGGTAAAGCGGATAGCCGGTCGCGCGCGTCAGGCCGGCGGTGGCCGCGGCCGCCGTGAGTTCCGCGCTATCGAGGTTGTAAACGGTGGGGGCGAGCGTCAGCAGGTAGAGGCCGAACGGCAGCCCAAAGGCGGCAAGCGTGCGCCAATCTATGCGGTGCATCATCGGCGCGCTCTCCGCTTCTTCCAGATAGCCGAGTCAGGCAGACCCGCGACGGAAGGTAAGGTCGCCCGTCCGGCGACCAGTGCCAGTTTTTGAGGGCGGGAAAGCCGTTTGATCCGCTGTTCCAACTTCAGCGCCTCGATGCGGCTGGCAACTTCCCACGAAACAAGCAATTTGACCGGGCCATTCATGCGCGTGTATTTCGCGCCGTTGCCTTGATTGTGCTTCTGCACACGCACAGCCACATCCATAGCATAGCCGGTGTAGAGCGCGCCGTTGGCGCAACGTACAATATAAACATGGTGGGACATGGCCGGTTGCCTTGAATTATACACCTCGCCGCCAAGTCGGTGCTGGGGTCTGCGGGGCCCCTCAAAAGTTGTTAGTGACGAAGTTCGCTCCCGCTGGACTCCCGCTGGTCGCAAATCCAGAGGCCCTCAGTGGCGGATATGGCTATCCGCCACGAGCGAGGAGCGGAATCCTACCAGCTTGTCAAGAGACTTTTGAGGAGACGTGGGACCTGCGCGTTGGCGTTCGCGCGCCGCCCGCTTACGATACGCCTCAGCCCTTATCCGTGCTATAATTCCCCAAGAACAAGAAGGCTTGCCGGGAGGAAAGGGCCCATGAGCAAACATCTGAAAATCCTGCTGGTGGATGACCACGAGGTTGTACGGTTGGGCCTGAAGACACTGCTCTCGCGTCACCCTCTACTGGAGGTGGTAGCCGAAGCGGGCAGCGCGAGTGAGGCGCTGGAGCGCACCGAACGCTACCGCCCCGATGTCGTGGTGATGGATATTCGCCTACCGGGCAGAAGCGGCATCGAAGCCACCCGCGAGATTGTCCAGAAATTTCCGGCGACCAAGATCATCATGCTCACCTCTTACGCCGAGGATGAGCTCTTGTTTGAGGCCATCTCCGCCGGTGCGTCGGGCTACGTGCTGAAACAGATCGGCAGCGGCGAGCTGGTGAGAGCGCTAGAGGCCATCGGGCGCGGTGAATCGCCGATTGACCCGCAACTGACCCAGAAGATGTTCCAGCGCGTGCGCGAGGCTTCCCGCAAAGCCGAGGACGAAGCCTTTGCCGACCTCAGCGAGCAGGAGCTCAAGATTCTGGCGCTGGTGGCCCAAGGCAAGACGAACAAAGAGATTGCCGCGAAGATCTACCTGAGCGAGAAGACCGTGCGCAATTACGTCAGTTCCATCCTGAGCAAGCTCCATCTGGCCACGCGGTCTGAAGCCGCCGGGTATGCCGTCAAGCATCGTGTGCAGGATCACATGCCTACAGATTAGGAGTCGGTAACTTGGAGCCATGAAGCCACAGCAAAAAAGAATCGGTCGCCCAGTGGGCGACCGATTCGTCTATTCAGTTGTCGTTGAGGTGGTTCAGGCGCTGGTCGGCTGCGGCGCCGGCGTCGCTTGAATCACAATTCCGGGTTTCCACGGCGTTCCAAGCAGGGGCAACAGTACCCTGTCCAGCCCCCAGTACCCGGCGGTCTTCCATGCCAGAATCATCGCCACTGCCGCCGCGAAGAGCAGCGGGTTACTGCTGGCGGTCCCGGCCATCATGAAGTTCCAGTTCATGAACCCTCCGAAGAAGGCGGCGATGCCCGTGAAGACCCCCAGCAGTAGGGCGATGCCGATCAGCAGTTCCCCGTACGCCACCAACTTGGCGAACCAGGTGTAGGCTTGGTTGTCGAGCATGAACTGCAAGAACGAGCGGTACCAATCGAAGTAGGCGACCGGCTTGGGGTCCACCTTGACCGCGCCCAGCCAGTAGCCCTTCAATGACTCGCCAGTCTGTACCCATTTGGGATCGAAGATCTTGTGAGAAGAAGCATCAATCCATTCATAGGCGAGATAGAGGCGTACGATGAGCCAGATCCATGCGAAGCGTGTGTCGGCGAACAGCTTCTGCACAAGGGGCGGATCCGAGATTTGAACCTTCTGATGAACGATATTAGCCATTTGGCCCTCCTTGGGTAAGTAAGTTTTGATTTTCCACTTCTGAGGCCATTATCCCATAAGAGAACCGAAGGCGCAATGGTCATCTGTCCCGACTTGAGTAGGGCGTAGACCTATCCTATTAGGGACAAATGTCCCTCTCAAACTATTATCTGCCCCCTCAGCCGCCGCTCACAGCTGCCACGACCTATCGTGCGCCGCGCAAACGGCAAGGCAGGGGCGGTTGTCATTGAATTTAGATGATGTTTAACCAGTGCATCACCGCCGCGTGTCTGCTATACTACGATCAGGTGGGCTATGGCTCGCGCGCTGGGGCCACTAAAGAATAACCCCGGTTGAGCGAAAGCCCGATAATAGGAGATTCGGATGAGCGAAAACAACCTGCACTTTGACGCTTACACGCCCGCCGAGATGGCCGCGCGGGTCGAAACGGTTGGCGTCAAGAAAGCCAACCTGGACACGCTGACAACCCTTGCGCTGGCGGTGCTGGCGGGAGCATTCATTGCGCTGGGCGCAAATTTCGCCATCGTGGTCTGGACAGACAACGGTTTGAGCTACGGCCTGTCGCGCCTCGCCGGCGGGCTGGCGTTCACGCTCGGCCTGATTCTGGTCGTGGTCGGCGGCGCGGAGCTCTTTACCGGTAACAACCTGATCATCATGGCATGGGCGTCCAAAAAGGTCTCGACGGCGCGTGTACTGCGGAATTGGGCGCTCGTCTATCTGGGCAACTTCGTCGGCGCGATCGTTACGGCCTACGGTGTTTACCTCTCGCGCAGTTGGGCGTTCGACACCTATAAGGTGGGCGCGGCGGCGTTGAATATCACTACGGCCAAAGTTGGGCTGGATTGGATTCCCGCTTTCACGCTCGGCGTGTTCTGCAACGTTCTGGTGTGTCTGGCCGTATGGCTGTGTTTCAGCGCGCGCTCGACGACCGATAAGATTTTGGCCATCATTCCGCCCATCAGCGCCTTTGTGGCCGCCGGTTTCGAGCACTCAATCGCGAATATGTACTTTATCCCGCTGGGCATTTTCCTGCGCGCCGAGCCGCTGGTCGTCGCCGCCAGCGGCAAGACCGCGGAACAGCTCGCCGGTCTGACGTGGGAAGGTTTCCTGTTGAACAATCTGCTGCCGGTGACGCTGGGCAACATCGTCGGTGGCGCGATTATGGTTGCGGCGGTCTATTGGTTCATCTATTTGCGCGGAACCCGGCGCTGACGAACGGACTCTGCACCACGCTGGCAAGGACGACTGTCACGGCGCAATCGGGTCATTTGCCCCTACACAGGATGCAGGCCGCTCATTATACTCATGGGAAATTGACTATGGAACCGATTCGCATTCTGCTGGCCGATGATCACCCCAACGTGCGCACACAGATCCGCGCCCGCCTGAACCGCGAGCCGTATTTTGATGTGGTAGATGAGGCGATCAACAGCCGGGACGCTATCCAGCGCGCGCTGACCCTCAAGCCGGACGTGCTGCTGATTGATACCTGTATGCGCGATGGCCACGGGCTCATCGCCGTCAACGCGATCGCTGTCCATCTGCCGAAGACCGCGGTCGTCGTGTTGACCGCGGTCACGGACACCGCCGCGCGGATGCAACTGCGCCAGTTGGGCGTCGGCCATATTCTAGACAAAGACCTCGATCTGCAGCAACTCGTTGACACCCTGCGCCAGATTGGGCGCACTTATCTGACTGAACAAACTTTGGAAGGGGGATTAGTAACATGACGACGGATGCAAAACTCAACAGGCGGCAGTTCCTGACTGTGGCCGGCGTTGCCGGCCTTGGCCTCGGACTGGCTGCCTGCACTTCAGAGACAACTACCGCGCCCGCCACGACGCCGATGGCCGACATGTCCGCGCCGGCCGCACAAGCGACGCCCGCCGAAGACATGGACGCCCTGCACGAGCAAGGCGTCAAGCAGTTCGTGGCCGGCATTGAAGCCAACGCAAAGGTTTTCTGGCCCAAGCGACTGCCCTTCACTCTGGACAACGGTGTGAAGGTCTTTCAGATCACTTGCCAAGACGTGCAGTGGGAAACCAAGCCGGGCGAGAAGGTAACTGCGATGGGTTACAACGGCGTGGTGCCCGGCCCCGAAATCCGCGTGACCGAGGGCGACCGTGTGCGCGTAGTAGTGAAGAATGAGTTGAAAGAAAGTACGGCCATTCACTGGCACGGCGTGCATACACCGAACAACATGGACGGCGTACCGTTCCTGACCCAGCCGCCGATTAAGCCGGGGCAGACCTTCACCTATGAGTTTACGGCGAAGCCCATCGGCAGCCACATGTACCACTCGCACCACAACGCTGCCGATCAGGTAACGAAAGGGCTTTTAGGCGCGTTCATCGTGGAGCCGAAGGATAAGAGCAAGGAGCCTGCCTCTGACAGCGACTACACGCTGATCCTGAACGACGCCAACATTGGCTTGACCTTGAACGGCAAGAGCTTCCCGGCTACGGCGCCGATTCTGGCCAAGGTGGGCGAGAAGGTGCGCGTGCGCTTCATGAACGAGGGGCTGATTATCCACCCGATGCACCTGCACGGCATGTACATGCAGGTCTTCGCGGAGGATGGGGCGCTCCTGTCTGCGCCCTACCAGTGTGACACGCTCAATCTGGCACCCGGCCAGCGCTTCGACGTGCTGATTGACTGCCAGGAGCCGGGAGCGTGGGCTTTCCACTGCCATATCCTGACCCATGCTGAATCGCCGCACGGGATGTTCGGGATGGTGACAGCGCTGATTATCAAATAGAGGAAGGCGATTCGATGAGTGACCCATAAGGAGACGAGGATATGAGAATCCCCGTGGTGGACGACCTTCAGGACGCCAATGCGCGCATCGCGACGCGGAATCGTAACACCTTTGGTGTGCCGGGGTTGTTTGTGCTGAAGTTGATCGCCGCGCCGGGCGTCGGGCAGACCAGCCTGATCCTCTCTACACTCGACCACCTGCCACGCAGCCTCCGCCCGGCAGTGATCGCTTCCAGCCTCACGTCGGGTGTCGAACGGGCCGCGCTGGCTGGGCGCGGCGCGCCGGTCACGGCCTTGAAGGCGCACGTGAGCGCTGTCGGCGATGTGCCCTCCGCGCGAACAACGCCGCCATTCCCGAATGGAACGGGACTGGACGATGCCCTGCCTTGTCTGCCGCTGACCCAACTCGACCTGCTGATTGTCGAGAACGCGGGCGACCCCTTTTGCCCGGTGCATTACACGCTCGGCACCGATCTTTCGGTGGTTGTCACCAGCGTGCCGGAAGGGCATTCACAGCCGGCTCGCTATCCGTGCATGTTCGCCAGCGCCGACGCGGTCGTGCTGAACAAAGCCGACTTGCTGGATACCACTGGCTTTGATCTGCGCGGCTTCCGCGGTAGCCTGCAAGCGGTCAACCCGGCTGCCGCGTTGTTCGTTCTCTCTTGCCGGACGGGTACGGGTGTGGATGCGTGGGTGACGTGGCTGTTAGAAAAGTGGCAGATGTTCTTCCTCGGCGAACCGCTCCATACGGCGTTCTAAGTCTAGCGGAAGTTATCCGGTAGGCAGTAGGTGACTGCCGCCGAGCGCAAGAAAGATAAAGCGCGCTGACTTGCCGATCCATGTCGCCAGCACAAACCGCCAAAGCGGCATGCCGGTCACACCGGCGATCAGGCCGCCGAGGTCAAATAGCGGATTAGGCACCGCCGCCATCACGATGATCGCCAGCATCCCATAGCGGGAAATCCAATAGTGGAATCGGTTGTAAAGCGGCTTGTCCTCAATCACAGCCCGGCCGCCGATGCCCGCCAGGTAGCCGGTGATCTCGCCCAATGCCGAGCCCGCGCCCGCTATAATTCCTACCAGCAGTGGGTTCAGTACCGAGCCGAGCGCGAAGACGGCGAGGAAACCGGGCGCAGGAACAAACAGCGTTGCACTGCTCAACAGGTTGATAATAAACACGCCCGGATAGCCCAGCATCCCCAACCGCCGCACCTCATGACGGAAGTAAAACACCGCGACGGCGATGCCGATACTGCCGGCGACCGCGGCAATGCTGATGAGGATCGCCCGGATTTTTGCGTCGCGGCTGGGCGCGGTGACGAGGGTCGGTTCGTCCTGAGCGATCGGATTATCCAAGATACCCCAACTCCCGCAAGCGTTCTTCCACCTGTTTTGCTTCTGCGACGTTGTAATCCTGCGCCTGAGGGGCTTGCTGGGCGCTGGCCCCGTTGTCGAAAGTAATGGGGTGCTGCGTTTGAAAAGAGTGTGTAAATACCTCTTTGAGTGGCCGCCCATCCATGTCGGGCGCCAGCGGCAAGCCCATCGCATAGAGGATTGTCGGCGCCATATCCTGAATCGCGGCGTCGCGAATGGCGTGCCCGTGGTGGATCATCGGCCCACGCATCATCAGCAACCCTTGGTCACGGTGCATACCGCTGTAGCGGTAGACGCGGTCCACCACCCTATTGGAGCCGAAATCGGCAAGGCCAAAGAAGATGTCGGTTGGTTCTTTCGGCAGCAAGACCAGATCGGGCGCGGCCTCCAAATGCGGCCCGCGCCAGACCTGCTCGCGCCCTGAAGTCTTTCGCCAATTCAACGATCTCGTCGCGCACACGCTCGTACTCCGCACCGGGTGCGACCGCGCCGCGCGGCTCGCGCCCCTTCACGTTTAGGTAAATTGAGCCGACGTGCCGCCCGAACGAGTACGCCTTGCTGTTGAGCCAGTCCACATTGCGGAACGAGAGAAAAAAATACTTCATCAGCGCATCGGTGAAGTAGCCGAGTTTGTACTCGGCGTGCTTGGCCAGTCCCAGCGCGTTGGCGATGCGGTGTACGTTGCGCAGGGTGAAGCCGCGATCAAACAACAGCTTCTTCGCCTGAGTCGGCAGGTCGGTCTTTAGTTTCAGCAATCCCGTTTGTAACAGCCAATTGTTCAATACGATGAAGTTGTGCGCCGCGCCCATACCGTGGTCGGACAAAATAATGACGAGCGTTTCCGGGTCTACATGGGCCAATATCCGCGCGATGCTCGCGTCTACCTTCTGAAAATACTCGCGCACAGGCGCCGAGCGGTCGGCGGAGTCGCGCCGCCAAGGGTGCGTCGGGTCTAGGTAGTGCCACATCTGGTGCAAGATGCGGTCGGTGTCGAAGTTGACGACGATGAAGAAGTCCGGGTTGTACCGATCAAGCAGGTAGAGCGCCGAATGGGTCAACCCTTCGAGCAGGGCGTCCGAAGCGCGCATGAATGCGTCCGCGTGCCCTTCGGCAAATGTCTCGGTCGGATAGATGTGATACTTGCCGACCTGCGCTTCGAGGGCGGCTATCAACTCTGGCGGGTGGTAATAATCCTTCGCACCATATGGCGTCATCCAGCCGGACACCATGGGGCCGTTGATTTTATCCACCGGATACGCAATCGGCACGTTCAGCGAGCCCGCCACCTTGCCGCTGTCGGAGATGATCTTCCAGATGGCTTTGCCGTCGCGGCGCGTCGTGTTGACGGGTGGGAAAATGTAGTCTCCGTCACGACGATAGAGGAAATCGAAAATGCCGGTCTTGCCGGGATTCTTACCGGTCATGAAGGTGGACCACGATGGCCCAGAGGTGGGCGGCATCGTGCTCGCCAGATGACCGGTTGCGCCATCGGTCATGAATTGTTTTAGTGCCGGCAGAACGCCTGCATTCGCCCAGCCCTGAATGAGTTCCAGCGGCACGCCGTCAAGGCCGATGACCAGAACTTTGGGTGCATCCTCCCCCAAAATGCCCTCCTATAGGTAGACTCACTGCCGATTATACCTGATTGTGAAGAAATTCGTTATTTTGATAACACCTTTGCCAAGGCGCAAAAGCCATCCGCCTGTTCTGCGGCCCGTGTTGTTGTGTGCTACAATCTCGCCCGCAGCCATTCTCACCGAAGGAGCAGATATGTCTATTGCCATTGATCTGAGCGGCCGGAGCGCCATTGTAACCGGTGGCGGGCGCGGTATCGGGCGCGAAACGGCGATGCTGCTGGCCCGTGCGGGCGCGCAGTTGACCATCGCCGACTTGGATGAGGTAAGCGCGCAGGGTGTTGCGGATGAGATTACCGCGCAGGGTGGCCGCGCGGTCGCCGTGCGCGCCGACATCACCCGCGTGGACGACGCACAGGCGATAGCGCTGGCGTGCCTGAACACCTACGGGCGCATAGATATTCTGGTCAATAACGCCGCGCGCTGGACGATTAAACTGTTTAAAGATATGGCGCCGCAGGATTACGACACCGACATCCGCGTCACGCTCTACGGCACCTTGCACGTCTCGCGCGCGGTGCTGGACCCGATGATCGCACAGAAGTATGGGCGCATCATCAACTTGATCTCCGATGCGGGGCGCGTTGGCGAGCCATACCTCAGCGTCTATTCAGCCGCCAAGGCGGGTGTAGCCGGATTCACTAAGGCGCTGGCGAAAGAGGTTGGCCGCTACAACATCACCGTCAACGGCGTCGCGCCCGGCACCACCCACACGCCCGGCGCGGCAGACTTCATCGAGCGGGCCGGCGGCGAAGAGAAGTTAGCGAAGGCATATCCTTTGCGTCGGCTCGGCCAGCCGGCCGACATCGCCAACGCCATCCTCTTTCTCGCATCCGACCTGTCATCTTACATGACCGGCCAGATTTTCAGCGTGAGCGGGGGATACAGCACAGCAGGGTAGACCGATCTCGTCGGGCAAACATTCAGGCCACGGCAGGCGCGCGCAACAGGCGGCGCGGCCAAGCCGTGCCCCTCAACAGCATCGCGCCAAGCACAGCCAAGCCGATGTAAGCGATCCAGTCGCCGGTGCGCGTGTAAACGGTGCCGCGCTCCAGCACCACCGGCACATCGGCAACGAGCACCATCTTCTTCCGCTCGTCCCAGGGCGCGCTGGTCAGTACCCGCCCAAAGGGGTCTATGATGGCCGAGCCGACCCGCCAGTCGGCGCGCACAATCGCCAGACGGTTCTCGGTTGCGCGGAGTATCGCCTGTGTGTAAAAGCCCCACGCACCCTCCGGCCAATCGTGGTTGGACGAGGTGAGGAGACTCGCGCCGCCCGCGGCCAGTCTCGACGCGACATCGGTGTAGGCGTTGTCATAACAGACGAAGTTGCTCAGCCCGCCAAACGGTGTCTGATAGACTGGGAACTGGCCGGCCGTGACCGAGTATTCGCCAATGTAGGCAATCGGGTGGTTCTTGGCGTACGGCCCAAGCCACTCACCGCGCGGCGTGGCCGTATAGACCTCGTTGCGCGAGTTAGGGTCGTTCCACAGGTAGAAAGTGAACGTGATGTACGCGCCCACCTCTTTGGCGAGGTTGGTCAGCCGCGCGACCAGCCCAAGGTTTGCCGCCGGGTCCACCCACAGTACGGCCTCTGGCAACGCGATGACCTTCGCGCCGCGCGCCCCCGCCTCGCGAATCATCGGCTCGAAGTCGGCCAGCACCGCGTCGTCCATACCCTGCCAATCGCCCTTCAGCCAATAAGAAAAATAGACCGGGCTGTCGCCCAGGTCTTCACCCACCTGCACCGCCGCGACGCGTACGGTCTGCGACGGTGTGCCGATGAGCATATAGCCGGCGATGTGCGCACCGGCGACGATGAGCAGGGTCACGCAGGCAAAGGGAGCAACGGGGAAACCCAAAATCCCGCGCAAACGTCTCCAGTCCATGCGGCTGGCGTGCGGTTTGGGCGCAGGTGTTTGCAGGTTCTGCCTTCGTTGCTCGTAGCCATAGATCAGTAGCGCGAGCGCATAGTTGGCCGCGATAACCAGCGCGCCAATCAGCCATGGGCCACCGGCAGTGGCAAGTTGGATGAGGGGAATGTTGGCGTGCTGGGTAGTCGGGATGCGCGCCCAGCCCTGCCCCAGTTCAACGATCACCCGCACCATCTCCATGCCCATCCAGCCTAGCGCCGGGCCGATGATGAAGAAACGGAAGCCAGTCTGTTGGTGGAACGCCATCGAGCCGCCGGGGAGGCCGGTCAGGTAGAGCACGATGCACACCAGCCCGATACCCAGCACGATCAGCGGCCAGACCGGAATCGGGAAGCCGGTTGGCAGTTCAGGCGGAAAGACGTGCATGAACACGAGCGTATAGGCGACGAAGAGGGTCAGGGCAGGATAGAGATTGGCAGGTTGGATGGCGCGCAGCATCCCCATCGCGCTACGGGGAATGGAGGCGGGCTTATCGTAAAGGAGTTGCGCGAGGATCATGGGCACCAGCGCAACCCAAGCCAGCCCGCCAACGTCAAATGGAGGGAACGACAGGTAGAGCAGGACGCCGGAGAGCAGGGCGAGCGCAAGACCCGCGATGGGCACTCGGTTGATGAACACAGCCCGCCCGCGGCGCGCGGCCCCCAAAATAGCGAGGGCGCCTGCGAGAACGGCAACGAGTCCCAGCGTCTCGCCGGGCAGAAGCACCTCGTAGTTGTGCTTAGGCCCGCCTTCGTGCGCCCAGACCACCGCGGGCGATAGGGCGGCCAGCGCGGCCAGCCACAGCAAGTTCCTGCGTATCAAAGCTTTCAATTCTCTTCGCAGTGCTGGCAGTAACAGGCTGTCACACCACCCCCGACATCCCGCCATCCACATTGATACTTGCCCCGGTCACATAACTGGCGGCATCGGATGCGAGGAACGTGATGACGTTGGCGGCCTCTTCCGCTTCGCCGACGCGGCCTAATGGAATGTTCTTGCCCATCTGCTCATACGCCTGTGCCGGCGACAGGCCGCGGCGCGCCGCGCCCCGCTCCTGCTGGCCGCTTTTAATCAACCCCACACAGACCGTGTTCACCAGAATATTGTGCTCGGCCATGTCCCGCGAGAGCGCCTTGGTGAGCGCAATGCCGGCGGCGCGGCTCACCGTCGTCGGCAGTGACCGCGCGCCGGGCTGCTTGGCGCCGACCATCGTGATGTTGATGATACGCCCGCCACCCTGCCTTTTCATGTGCGGGATGGCCGCGCGCGACGCCCGTATGGCCCCGAAGAGTTTCAGTTCCAGATCAGCCGACCAAACCTCGTCGTCAATGCTCTCGAACGGGTGGGCGTTGGATGTGCCGGCGTTGTTGACCAGAATATCCAATCGCCCGAAATGCCTGACGGTTTCTTCGATAAAGTTCTGGATGTCAGCCGGCTTGGTCACATCAGCGGGCACGGCCAGCACCTCGCCGCCAGCCGCCTTGATCTCGTCCGCCGTTTGCATTAACACGTCCTGCCGCCGCGCGCAGATGGCGACTTTCGCGCCCTCTCGTGCTAGGCGCATCGCAGCGGCTCTTCCGATGCCTTCACTGCCGCCTGTAATCGCCGCCACTTTGCCGCGTAAGCCCAATTCCATAGTTCGCTCCTGATGTGGATTCCAGATGAGTGATGGTCGCCCGTCCCACGATTCGGCTCATGATCGGGTGCTGTTATCGGCGTGTTTTTCCGTCAGCCCGGCGGGTTGTTTTGGCTTGCCTCTGCCGCGCGATTTGAGGAAGGAGTAGATCAGCGCGAGCGCGAGCACGCCTTCGACGACGAGGATCACTTCGTCAAAGATGCCGGAGCCGCCATGGTTCAGCAGAGAAAATTGCACCTGACGAGGATAGCACAGAGTATGCATGATGGCAAAGTGAACACCAACCCAATCTTTGGCAATCGCATCTGAATTATCTACTGCGCCTCCGCATCGGTGTTGGCCATGATTACGGTTGCTCGTCGCGTTGGCGCTCTCGGCTATTCGTCTTGGGCTGGCATTCGTAAGATGGCCACGGCGAGATTGGATTCGTTTACCATGATTAGCCAGAAAGGGGTTAGAATAGTGGGGCGAGATAATATTTTCCGATGTAGGCCTTCCGATAGGAGGTATTGAACTTGAATACAGTCAAACTGGAATCCATACCATCGCTGACGTTCGCCCAACGGCTACACAACTGGAGGGAGATTCTCGACACCGCCAACTTGTCAAAGGGCAAGCCGATGGATCGCCTGTCGAAATGGCTCCTCATCACCCGCGCCGCCGTATTCTCGATGACGATCACCTCCGCGTTGATCGGCGGCCTGCTCGCGGCGGCGACGCCCGGCGCGAAAGTTAACTGGTTCTATTTTGCGCTGGCCTTGATCGGGCTTGTGTTGGCCCATGCGACGAACAACATGCTGAACGATTACTTCGACTTCACGAGCGGACTGGATACCGCGGATTACCCGCGCGTGCAATACGCGCCGCATCCGCTGGTGTCCGGGCTGACCACGCGACGCGGCCTCTTGGCGGCTATCGGCCTCACGAACGGGCTCGATGTCGCCATCGGGTTGGTTCTCACCTGGGCGCGCGGACCGTTGGTCTTGCTGTTTGCCGCGCTGGGGTTGTTTATCAGCGTCTTCTATGTGATGAAGCCCATCGTGCTGAAACGACGCGGGTTGGGGGAGATTGGCGTATTACTTGCCTGGGGCCCGCTGATGATTGGCGGCACGTACTTTGTGGCGGCGGGCACGCTTCCTGACTGGATCTGGTCGGCCTCACTGCCCTACGCGCTGATTGTCATGAGCGTCCTTATGGGCAAGCACCTCGACAAGTACGAGGTTGATCAGGCGAAGGGCGTCCGGACACTGCCGGTGCTTCTGGGTTTTCAGCCGGCACTGCGCTTCAATCAGGCGCTCATGGTTGGCTTTTATGCCGTCATCGCATTCTTGATACTGACCCACGTGCTGGCCGTCTGGGTGAGTCTGGTGGCTCTGGCGATCCCTCGCTTGCTAACCGTCTTGAAAATCTACGAGATACCCAAGCCGACCGCGCCCCCGCCCGGTTATCCGGTCTGGCCGCTGTGGTATGTCTCGTGGGCTTTTTATTTCAACAAGCGCGCAGGCGAGCTGTTCGTGCTCGGCCTCGTGCTCAAT
>JACQEC010000058.1 GCA_016200765.1 Chloroflexota bacterium
GCCCCTGGCGCGCAGGCGATTGAGCCCACCGCATCAGCTTTCCAAATCCCCATGCTCCCGCGATAATCACCGCGGCCTCGAAACGCGCGAAGAGCGCCAGCAGGACGAGCGCGTCGCGAACGATGTCAGCGGGAAAGAGTTGCGCCAGCCCGGCGGCGCGCGCGGGCGCGCATGAGCCGGCGGCCAGAGCCATCGCCAACAGCGGCGCGAGCGCCGGAAATGCGAAACGCGCGAGCAGGCTGAACGCCGTATAGATCAGGATGAGCGCGGCGGCGCTGGTGATGAGCGCGCGGCGCGCGCGCTCAAAGTCGTCGGCGGCCATGAACAACCAGAGCGCGATGGCGGCCAGGCCCATCACAAAGGTCAGCCCGAACGCGGAGCCGCGCACCGCTTTGGCGCGCAAGATGCAGGCGAGGTCGTCGTTAGCGAAGAACGGCTGGTGGTCGAAGCGCAGTTCGCTCAGCGAGAGCAGGGTTGCGCCGCCAATCTCAACGTTCAAATAGGAGAGGAACGCTTGCGCCGCCGTGTACCGCTGGTCGCTCGTCAACGGCGACGGCGGCGGAAAGCCCGCGAACTCGTATTCCATTTCGAGATAGACCGGTGTCAGGAAAAATTGAAGAGTAAGGAGCAGCAGCGCCAATCCGAGCGCCGCGCCGAAGGAGAGACGGAGCATGGGAAGTTTTAGATTTGAGATTTCAGATTGAGGCTTTGCGGTATAATCATTTCAAAATCTGAAACCGATTCTGCCGGTGCAGGAAATCCGAAAACTTATGAACCGCTACTGGTCTGCCCTTGCCGCGATCCTGCTTCTGCTCTACGCCGTGCGCTCGATCCTCGCGCCATTTGTGGTCGCGCTGGGGTTGGCGTACATCCTCGTGCCGCTGGTTGACCTGTTGAGCGCGCGCCTCAAATGGCCGCGCGGCCTCGTGGTCGCCGGGTTCTACGTGCTCTTCCTCGGCGCGCTGGGCTGGGGCATTTACGCCATCGAGCCGACGCTCGCCCGCGAGTCGCGCGAGTTGACCCGCGACACGCCCACGCTGGTGGAGACCCTGCTGGTGCAGACGCTGGGCGGCGAAGAGATCACGGTCTTCGGGCAGACGGTGCAGGCCCGCGTGCTGGCTCATCAGGTTCTGCGCGCCGTCGAGGAAAACCTCGGCGGACCGGCGGAGTCGCTCCGGCTGGCTGAACAGGTGTTGCACAATATCCTGGAATTTTTCCTGCTCCTGATCGTGCTCTTCTATTTGCTCAAAGATTGGAATAAGCTCGGCGCGGCGGCCTTCACCCTCGCGCCTGCCGCGCGCCGCGCGCAGATCGAAGCCGTCGCCGCGCGCATCCACATCGTTCTGGGGCGCTACGTGCGCGGCCAACTGGTTCTGGTCGCGCTGATGTCGGCTGTGACGTGGGTCTTTCTCCATTTCGTCTTCGACTTGCGCTTCGCCCTGCCGATTGCCATAGCGACCGGCTTCCTCGAAGTCGTGCCGCTGTTGGGGCCGGCGATAGCGGCGAGCATCGCGGCGATTGTCGCCTTCTCTCAAGGCGGCCCGCAGTTCGCGCTCTGGCTCGTGCTCTTCTATACCGTCGCGCGCCACGTCGAAGACTATCTGGTGGTGCCCACGGTGGTGGGCCGCGCGGTGCACCTGCACCCGATCGTGACCATCTTTGCAGTGCTCTCGGGCGGCGCGATTGCCGGCGTGCTGGGCATGATCCTCGCGGTGCCGGTGGCGGCGGCGCTCTCGGTCATCTGGGACGTGTGGCGGCAGGAGGCCTAAGCGCGTCCGCGACGAGTTCATGCGAGAGCGCGCGAAACTCGCCCCAGTCGCGCCAGTTCTCCGGCAGGCTCCGCAACTGCTGGGCGACGGCGCGCAAACGCTCCGGCTTGACCTCTCTGAAGGCGGCGATGCGCTCTTTGATGTCCTGCACCGACGGCTTGGGGCCGTCGGCGTTGAGCAGAAAGATGTAGCTGGCAAACGCTAGCGGCCTGCCATTCGCGCGATAGCGAACCAGCGCGACAAACCGCTCCACCTCGACCGCCAGACCCGTCTCCTCCGTCGCCTCGCGCCGCAGGGCGTCCTCGACGCCCTCATCCCAATGGATACCGCCGCTAAGCAGACGGAAGACACCCGGTGGGTAGAAGCTCTTGGTGTGCAGGAGTACCCGGCCATTGGAGCGCCGGATCGCCAGCACGACTTCGGCGCGGCGGTCGGCGTGCTCGCTGGCCGAGAGGGGAGGCCGCGCCAGCGTCAACAGCGCGCGGCGCGGCGCGCCAAACTGGCGGCTCAAGCGCCGCACCTCGTCCGGCTCGACGGGCAGAAGGCGGCTCACAGCGGCGTCAACCGGCGCATAATCTCGTCGGCGGGCGTCTGTGCGGTCACGTCAATCGTCAACGGCGTGACCGAGACCTTGCGCTCCTTGAACAGCGCGTAGAGGTCTGACCCCTCCTCCATCTGCGTCAGATCAATGCGGCGGTCGTACCCTTCTACCACCTTCTCGCCCTGCTGGTCTTCGCGCACGACGTTGTAGTAATGCGAGTGCCGCGAGACGCGCGTCAGACGCCAGGGCACGTTATGCGGGGCGTTCTCCGGCACGTTGATATTGTAGATTTGCACCCCGTCGGGCATCCCGTTTTGCAGAACCGCTTTGGCGAAGCGGCGCGCAATGCGCGAGGCGACCACGAAATCCACCGCGTCGCTGTGGCTGTAGTGGTGCTCGACGCCGACCTCCAGCGAGACCGCCAGCGCCGGGATACCCATCGAGGCCCCTTCCCAGGCCGCGCCGACCGTGCCGGAGACCGTCAGGCCCGCGCCGATGTTCTCGCCGTAATTGATGCCGGAGATGAGCAGGTCGGGCGGGCGAGCGGCAAAGCGCAGGAGGCCGTGCATCACCGCCTGCGCGGGCGTGGCCTCAATCGCCCAGGCTGTGATGGTCTTGGCTCCGGCGCGCAGGGTATGGGTTTCGGTGGCGCCGGGCGCCTGCGCGTAACTGCGGCTGGTGGCCGATTGCTGGTGGCGCGGGGCCACCACCAGCAGTTCGCCCAGCGAGTGCACAGCGCGCACCAGCGCGTGCAGGCCGGGCGACTCGATGCCGTCGTCGTTGGAGAGCATGATTAAAGGAGATGGGTTTTTCAACGGATTAGGGATAACGGATTAACGGATTAGCGGCGCGTTGGCGCGTTGCGCGAGCCCTATTCTACCAGATTTTGCGTTTGCGGCAGAGGCGCGTCACTGCGCCGTGCTTCGATTGCAAAGTTGTTTGACGCGCCTTGCGTCTTGCGCCCATGTGTAGGGGCAGGGCTTGCCCCTGCCTACCCCAGGGCCTGCTCCTATTTTGCCCCTTCCGTTTTGCGGTGTCCCCGCGCAGATGACTGTATAATAGACCGCAGTTGGCGCGACATTAACGAGAGTAGGGAGTAGGAAGTAGGGAGTAGGGAGTAGGGAGTAAGGAGCAGGGTTCTTGACCTCCGCGGTCGCTGTCATTGCGTCAATTACCACTTCCTACTTCCTACTTCCTTACTTCCCAAGAGGCGTCCATGACTGCACGCACAAGTACGAAAATTGTCCTGATTGGCGCGGGCAGCACCAGTTTCGGCGTCAGCACGCTGGCCGATCTCTTCAAGCAGGCCGGCCGTTTGCGCGGCAGTACCATCGCGCTCTGCGATGTGAACACGGAAAAACTCGCGCACATCACGCGGCTGGCACAACGACTGAACGACGTTACCCACACGCCCTTCGTGATTGAAAGCGCGCGCGATTACCGGGAGGTGCTGGCGGGCGCGCAGTTCGTGCTCGTCTCGGTCGAGGTGGACCGCCTTGAACGCTGGCAGCTCGACTGGCAGATACCGCTCAAGCACGGCATCCGCCATGTGCTCGGCGAGAACGGCGGCCCCGGCGGCCTGTCGCACGCCCTGCGCACCAGCGCGCTGGTGCTGGACATCGCCCGCGCGGTGGAGCGCGCCGCGCCCGACGCCTACCTGATCAACTTCACCAATCCCCTCTCGCGGGTCTGTCTGGCCTTGACGCGCTATACGCGGTTGAAGGTGGTGGGCCTGTGTCACCAGATCAACAAGGGCTACTACATCGTCGGCCGTGTGCTGGGGCTGACGCCGCCGCTGGAGGGCCATTTCCCGCCCGCGCCGGTGGCGAACGCGCTGAAAGCGCAGTTCGATTTGAAGACGGCCGGGCTGAATCACTTCACGTGGATCACCGATATGCGCGAGGCGGGAACGGGGCGCGACCTCTATCCGGAATTTTGCGCGCGCCTGCGAGACTGCGATCCGGGTTTCGAGCCGCTCTCGCGCCGCCTGCACGACGCCTTTGGCCTGTTCCCCACCAGCGGCGACGGGCATCTCGGCGAGTATTTCGGCTACGCGCACGAGACGAGCGACCTGGCGGGCTACGATTTCGAGGGGCGCGCGGCGCACAGCGCCGATCTGGACGCGCGCGTGGCCCGCGCGAGCCAGAACGGCCAGCCGCTCGATGAATTCCTGCATTGGGAGTCGGGCGAGCGCACGATGGACGTGGTCGCGGCTATCGCCAACAACCTGAACGGCTACGAGCAGACCGTGAACGTGTTGAACAACGGGGCATTGCCCGGCTTGCCCGATTGGGCGGTGGTCGAAGTGCCGGCCATCGTGGGCGGCGGTGGCGTGATGCCCTTGCGGATGCCCGCGCTCCCGCCCGGTATTACCGCCCTGCTGAACCAGCAGGTCGCCATTCAAGACCGCGTGGTCGAAGCGGCGGTGCATGGTGATCGCAGAGCCGCCTTGCAGTCGCTCCTGCTCGACCCGCTGATCACGAATTACACCGTCGCCGAGGAACTGCTCGACGAACTCTTGGCGGCGCACGCGCCGGTTCTGCCGGCGTTCGCAGGGAAGGGTGACGAGTGACGGGTGACGGGTGACGAGGGTTGATTTTAGATTTCCGATTTTTGATTTTAGATTGACAGGCTGCGCGAAAAATCTAAAATCACAAATCCAAAATTGAAGAGCGTCACCCGCAACTCGTCAGCGACCGGGAGTTAATAGATGGCCGAGGAAAACATGATAGGCAAACGGGTGCTCGTCGTCGCCGCACACCCGGACGACGGCGAGTGGTACGCGGGCGGCACGCTGGCCAAACTAGCGCGCGCGGGCGCGCAGATCACGCTGGTGATCTGCACGGAAGGCGAAAAAGGCTCCTACGACCCCGATACGAACCCGCTCGCGCTGGCGGCGCAACGCAAGCAGGAACAGCAGGCCGCCAACGATTGCTTGCGAATCGCGCAGGTAGTCTATCTCGGGCATCCGGATGGCGCACTGGAGAATTCGCCGGAACTGCGGCGGCAATTGACCGCGCTCTACCGCCGCCACCGGCCGGAGTTGCTGTTGGCCTTCGACCCCTGGAAGCGCTATGAACTGCACCCCGACCATCTGGCCGCTGGGCGCGCCGCCGTGGAAGCGCGGCTGGCGGCACGGATGCCGCTCTTCGATCCGCAGACGCGCGCGCAAGGCTGGATCGCCTGGACGATTCCGGAATTGTGGCTGTTCAACCCGGAAGCGCCCAACCACCGCGTGGATGTGAGCGACACCTTCGCCCTCAAACTGCAGGCCCTGCGCCTGCACGCGAGTCAGAACGTCTGGGGCGACGATTCCGTGCAGTTTCTGACCGAGCAGGCGCGGGCGTGCGGCGAAAAGATCGGCTGTGCGCGGGCGGAAGAATTTCACCGGATCGTGATCGAGGGGGCCATCGCGCGCTCGCCGTCTGTGCCTTCCGCATAGCGTTTCAAGCGACATGCATGAGATGTCATATTCACCGCCGAGAACGCAGAGAATTTCAATTCTTTTCTCGGCGGCCTCTGCGTTCTCGGCGGTGAATATGATGTGTGAGTGAATCAGCGCAACACTCTTATTTGGTAGTGTCCCTTTAATGAGGCACGGCTCTAAACGGCCCATAAATGCTTTGGCGGGATGCGGAAGCTGAGTAGTTCATCCATGGACCAGATGTGGTCGGTGAGGTTAGCCGCCATGGCCGGTGTGCGCGGTTGCC
>JACQEC010000223.1 GCA_016200765.1 Chloroflexota bacterium
GCCGCGGGCGAGCGCAAGGGCAAGCGCACGCCCGAAGAATTGGCCGCGCTGAAAGCCGCCAATGCCGCCAAGCGCGCGGCGATGATGACGGACCCGCGCAAACCAGAAACGCCAGCCTAGCCGA
Source organism: Chloroflexota bacterium (assembly GCA_016200765.1). GTDB lineage: Bacteria > Chloroflexota > Anaerolineae > JACRMK01 > JACRMK01 > JACQEC01. The sequence goes on from JACQEC010000223.1 coordinate 125, forward strand.
CATAGGCGCAGACCCATGACTACCCTAACCGATTTGGATCTCATCGAAATATTCAGTCGCCGCTTGCCGCGGCTGCTCGACGAACGGCCTGACCTTGAGCCACAACTGTATCACACCTTCCTGAAAATCTTTGCGCGCAAGGAAGAAGTGGCGGCAGTGGCTCAGGAACTGAGCGAGTTTCGTGCGGAGACGCGCGAGAATTTTGAAAAGGTTGAGACGCGCTTCGATGGTGTCGAGACGCGCTTCGATGGCGTCGAGACGCGCCTGGACGGCATCGAGACGCGCCTGGACGGAGTCGAGACGCGCCTGGATGGCGTTGAGACGCGCTTGGATGGCGTCGAGACGCGCTTGGGGCGAGTTGAAGATCGCTTGGAGCAGTTCGCCAAAGACTTAACGCGACAAATAGACCGCTTGGGCTCGCGCTGGGGCATCCGCAACGAGTCTCTTTTTCGCGAGACGGTGACAAGCCTCTTGGGCCGATCGTTCGGTGTCAGCGTGGAAACGCGCCACATTGCGGGCGAGCAGTTCGACTTGATTATCTCCGATGGTCAGCATATCCTGATTGAGATTGCGGCCAGCGCCGAGCGAGACATCCAGGAGCGGCTGGAACGCAAGCGGCGGCTCTACACGGAAACTACCGGTGTCGTGCCCGCGCGCGTCATCTTTGCTGTCGCAAGCATCCACAGCCGGTTAGCGCAGACGCTTCGTGAATCCGGCATCGAAGTGGTTGAGCCGGAAGAATAGATAACCCTTGGAGATACCTGCATGAGCACTGAAGTCAAAGTGGTCTCCCCCGCGCCCATGACGGTTGCCACACCGCTGAAGGACGCCGCCGCCGTCGCGGCGCGGATCAATGAAAAGTTTGCCAATGCGGCGTCAGTTGTAGATGGCTCGCTGATGGTTGACAGCAGTCAACTGGTTGCTGTCGCCACCCTCTTGCGCGACGACCCGGGGATTGGCGCGGACTTTCTGGAAGACCTGACCAGTATTGACTGGCCTGACCGCTTCGAGGTTGTCTATCACCTCTATAACCTCACGCGGCAGGAAGGCCCGCTGCGCATGAAGGTTCGCGCCGACAAGGCCGACCCGCGCGTGCCTTCGACGGTGCCGGTCTGGCCGGGCGCAGACTTGATGGAGCGCGAAGTCTACGACATGATGGGCATCACGTTCGCGGGCCACCCGAACTTGAAGCGCATCCTGATGTGGGAAGGGTTTCAAGGCCACCCGCTGCGCAAGGACTGGAAGGAAGCCTACTTCGAGGAAGAGAAAAAGCCGTTTGACCAACGCTGGCCCGAGGGCGCGCTCGTCCGCGCTGAAAACCGCACCCCCTTTAAGGACAATATCGTCTTGCCATCGGGCTTTGACCCGACCAAGTACACGCCGCCCGCGGAAGATAATGTGCCGCTGGTGGAATACAATCAGCCTCTGTCGGGTGAAATGAAATCGCAGACGCTGATTGTGAACATGGGTCCACAACACCCCAGCACCCATGGCGTGTTCCGGATGCGCGTGCGGCTCGACGGCGAGCGGATCGTTGATTTACAGCCGGTGATCGGTTACATGCACCGCAACCATGAGAAGATCGGCGAGCGCAACGCGTGGCTGATGAACATGCCGTACACCGACCGTCTCGACTATCTCTGCTCGATGGGTAACAACTTCGGCTATGCCATTGCGGTCGAAAAGCTGATGCCCGACATCAAGGTGCCGGAGCGCGCGGAGTACCTGCGGGTCATCATGGCCGAGTTCACGCGCATCGTGAACCACTTTTTCGCGCTGGGCCAACTGCTGTCCGACATGGGCGCGTTCTTTACGCCTATGCTGTACGCGATTGAGGAGCGCGAGTGGATGCTCGACCTGTTCGAGATGGCGTCCGGCTCGCGCATGATGTGCAATTATGCGCGCTTCGGCGGCGTGGCGCGCGATGTGCCGCCGGAGTTCATGCCGCTGGCCAACAAATTGGTGAACGACCGCCTGCCGCGCGCGATTGACCGCTTCGACGATTACATCGCGACCAGCGAAATCGTGCTGGCGCGCGCGCAGAATGTCGGCATCTTGACCAAGGAACAGGCGATCGCCTTGAGCACGGTCGGGCCGGTCTTGCGCGCCAGCGGCGTGCCGTATGACGTGCGCCGCGCCGAGCCCTACAGCATCTACGACCGCTTCGACTTCGACATCCCCATCGGCACGGTGGGCGATGTGTATGATCGTTACCTTGTGCGCATCGCCGAGATGCGCGAGTCGGTGCGCATTCTGAAGCAAGCCCTGCGCGATATTCCGGCAGGCGAAATCTTCGCGGGCCGCAAGGGCTGGCAGGTGAAGATTCAAAAGGGTGAAGCCTACGGGCGCATCGAGAACCCGAAGGGCGCGACCGGATTCTATGTCGTCAGCGACGGCGGCACCAACCCGTATCGCTATCACATCCACGCGCCGTCGTTTATCAATATCGGCGCGTTGGGGACGATGGCCAAGGGCCATACCGTCGCCGACACCGTAATCATTCTCGGCTCCGTGGATATTGTGCTGGGCGAACTGGACCGTTAGGGCGGCAGGTTGCGCCGGTCAGACGGTGATCGGTCTGACCGGCGCAACTTGAAATAGGTGGAGGCGATATGTTTGGTTCGGGCGTCGTACGCGGGATGGGCATCACGCTGAAAGCCTTTTTCGACAGCTACAAGGCAGACCTGCGCCGCGGGCTTGGCAAGCGCTACCTGCCCAACCGTCAGGCGGTTGTGCAAGAGCCGTCGCCGGGTTATATCACCATTCAGTACCCGGAAGAGAAACTGGCCGTGCCGGAGAATTTCCGCTTCTTCCCGGTGTTGATCCGCGAAAGCCAAACCGGCGAGGACCTCTGCACCGCCTGCGGCATCTGCGCGCGTGTCTGCCCGCCGCAGTGCATCTGGATCGTGCGCGCCAAGAAGAGCGACGGCAAGCCGGAACCCAAGGCGGAACAGTTCTGGATTGATACGTCAATCTGTATGCAGTGCGGCTACTGCGCCGAGTATTGCCCCTTTGACGCGATCAAGATGGACCACCGCTTCGAGTTGGCATCGGAAGAGCGGTGGGACACGTGGATCCATGATATGGAGCGGCTGACGGTGACGACCGACTACTACGCCAAGACGCACCCGCGCGCATGGGCGGTCGAGGACGCGGC
>JACQEC010000237.1 GCA_016200765.1 Chloroflexota bacterium
CGCGCACGATTCGCAGACCATCAAGGCGTTCCTCGAAGCCGAAGCCTACGATGGCCCGTCGCTGATTATCGCCTACAGCCACTGCATCGCGCACGGCTACGACATGGCGAAAGGATTGGAACAGCAGAAATTGGCGATGCTCAGCGGCTACTGGCCGCTCTTCCGCTTCAACCCAACGCTGGCCAGAGAAGGCAAGAACCCCCTGCAACTGGATAGCAAGCCGCCGTCGCTGGCCCTGCAAAAGTACGCCTATAACGAGACACGCTACACCATGCTCGCGCAGAGCAACGAAGAGGCCGCCGAGCACTTCTTGAAGCAGGCGCAAGAGGATGTGCGCGTCCGCTGGCGCTTTTACGAACAGCTGGCCGCCATGCGCTATGACGGAGACCAACGTTGAGCGTTACGGGTTCCGCGTTTACGCGACAACGCGACAACGCGCAACGCATAGCGCGCCGGCCAACGCAGTATCAGGCCATGAATCTTCTGTGAACGGGAGCCACTCTATGGTCAATCTCTCAACCACCTACCTCGGCCTTGAACTGAAGAACCCGGTCGTGCCGTCCTCGTCGCCGCTGATGCAGAAGGTGGTTAACCTCAAGCGGCTGGAAGACGCCGGCGCTCCGGCGGTGGTGCTGCACTCGCTGTTTGAGGAGCAGCTCCTGCACGACCACGCCGCGCTGGATTACTATCTCGCCTACGGCGCGGAGAGTTTTGCCGAGGCGCGCACGTACTTCCCGAACCTGAACAAGTACAACCTCGGGCCCGACGGCTATCTGGAGCACATCCGCAAAGCCAAGAGCGCGGTCGGCATCCCGGTCATCGCCAGCCTCAACGGCTTCTCCACCGGCGGCTGGATCGAATACGCGCGCCAGATTGAGCAAGCCGGAGCGGATGCGCTGGAGTTGAACGTCTATTACATCGCCGCCGACCCCGCGTTAAGCAGTGAGGAGGTTGAGCAGATGTACCTCGACCTCGTGCGCGACGTGAAGACGGAGGTGACCCTGCCGGTGGCGGTCAAGCTCGGCCACTATTTCACCTCGTTCGCCAACATGGCGCGCCGCCTCGACCATGCCGGCGCGGATGCGCTGGTGCTGTTCAACCGCTTCTACCAGCCCGACTTTGATCTGGAACATCTGGAAATTGTCCCGAACCTGAACCTGAGCAACCCGTATGAACTGCGCCTGCGCTTGCGCTGGGTTGCGCTTTTGTATGGGCGTCTGCGCGCCGACCTCGCCGTGACCGGCGGCGTTCACTCTGCGGAAGATGTCGTCAAGGGGATGATGGCCGGCGCATCCGTGGCGATGATGACGTCGGCGCTGTTGGAAGCGGGGATTGACCACCTGCGGGTCGTGCTGGCAGACTTGACGCGCTGGGTGGAGGAGCACGAGTACCATTCCATCCAGCAGATGCGCGGCAGTATGAGCCAGCGCGCGGTGTCGCAACCGGCGGCGTTCGAGCGCGCGAACTACATGCGCGTCCTGCGCGCCTTCGAGCAGCCGGTCAGCCGCGAGATAGCGAAGCGATGAGAGACCGTGTGATTGTCATCGCCGAGCGCGACACGAATATCCGCCATCTGGCGGCCCGCACCCTGCGCCGTCACGGCTATGCGGTGGTTGAGGCGGCGACCGCCAAGGCGGCGCTCGCCGCCATCCGCCAGTCGTCGCCGGGATTGCTGATCCTCGACCTATCCCTGCCGCCAACCGGCGGCGCGGTATAGGAACACCCTCACCCTGCCCTCTCCCTCAAAGGGAGAGGGCAGGGTGAGGGGCCGACCTTTTGCCCATCGCGGCCGATTTATAACTCTTCAAACAACGGCTCGACCGGGCGCATCAACAGCACGGGCGCGTAAGCCTCGCGCACAATCTGTTGCGCCACACTGCCCGAAATGAGGCGGCTTAGCCCGGAGCGCCCATGCGTGGTCATGGCAATCAGGGCGATGTTGTTGTTCTGCGCGAACTCCACAATCTCGCGCGCCGGGTCGCCAAACTTCGTCGCCGTCGAGACCGTGTAGCCGGCCTGCGCCAGCGCTTCGGCTTCCATCCCCAACTCGTCTTGCAGTCTGACCAGCAGGCTCTCCCACTCCTGACTGGCGTACACCGGGTGGGCCGCCAGCACCAGATCGGCGGACGATTCGTACATCGCGATGCCGATCTCGGCGGAAAGCGGTCGCGGCGGATGGGGCGTCCGGCCTACCGGATGCTCTGCTACCCGGATCAAGACCAGCTCGTGGTTGTGCGGGTCGAAGAAACGGCGCACGACGGGCAGAATCTGCCGGCTGAAATCGGACCCGTCGAGCGGAATCAGCACCCGTGTCAGCACGCGCGTTGCCATGATGATCCCTCCTCTAATTCGCGGATAACGGCTTGCCCAGTCCATGCATGGTGAGCTTGTCGAACCATTATCCCTCCGATGCCGCCACTGCTCACTTGACAGATGTCCCGACTTTTGCGGGGCATTTACCCCTTCTCCACGGCGCTGAATTAGAGGATAGTAGAGGCAGATTCACGCCTGCTTTAAAGAGGAGAGAGCAGGATGCGCGGCACGATCAGGATAGACGAGAACCGCTGAACTGGGACATGACGCCGGTTGAGTCGCTGAAGCTCATCGAAGAGACGATGATGAAGTTCTACCCGCTGGGAGATTACAAAATGAACGACAGTATCAAGACGCTGGCAACACCCCACAACCCGGCGCGCCGCCCGGCGGCGTCGGGTGATGATGGCGCAGATGCCGCTGTTCAACCGGATGCCGCGCCCGAGCCGCCAGCGCCGACTGCCAACCCGACCGCAGTGTTGCGCGCCGACTCGGCGGTGTTCCAGAAACCGTCGCCGCTGTTCGGTATGCAATCCGGGGTCTTTGGCCGACGCTAGGAGACCATCATGCGCGAAGAGACTATCTTTGCGGGGTTCGGTGGGCAGGGCGCCCCGACATCCGGCAAGTCCTGTTACCCGCCAAAGCGATGGCCGCCGAATTGGGCTTCCCGCAGATGGCCAACGTCCTCATGCTGGGGGCGCTGATCGGGGCCGCGCGGATGGTCGAGATGGCAACGATTGAGAAAGCGCTTGCCGAGCATCTGGGCGCGCACGACCGTCACACGCTGGAAGCCAACCGGCAGGCGCTGTGGCGCGGCGCCGAATTCGCGCAAGAAGCCATCATGGCTTAAGGACACTATCATGGTTGATCGAGTCGGCCCTCTTTCCATAGACCGCAAAGCGCGCCTGCAAATCCCGCATGAGCCGGTGGCGAAGCGCCCCGCGTCCGTGCGCGTCGGCGACTTCTGCGAGGTTTCGCTTGGCTACGACGCCGAGACCGCGCAGATCGAGGCGACGCGCTGTATCCAATGCCCGACGCCCGCGCCGTGCCAACTGGCCTGCCCCTTGCACAACGACATCCCGCTGGCGCTGTGGCTGATCTCGCAGGGCGAATTCGAGCAGGCGGCCAACGTCTTCCGGCAGACCTCGCCGCTGTCGGAGGTGTGCGGGCGCATCTGCCCGCAGGAAGTGTTGTGTCAAGGCTCCTGTACGCTGATGCGGCGCGACCTGCCCGTCTATGTCGGCAAGCTGGAGGCGTTTGTCGCCGATGTCCAGCGCGAGCGCTCCGGCTTCCCGCCGCCTGCGCCGGCACTGCCGACCGGGCGGCGCGCCGCCATCGTGGGCGCAGGCCCGGCGGGGCTGGCCGCGGCGGAGGAACTGACGAGGCGGGGCCACAGCGTCACGGTCTTTGACGCCTGGCCTCAGCCGGGCGGCCTGCTCGTCTATGGCATCCCCGGCTTCAAGCTCGACAAGCGGATCGTCGCGCAGAAGGTCGCCTACCTCGAATCCATCGGCGTCACGTTCGTCTGCAACACGCTCGTCGGCCGCGACATCCGGCTTGACGACCTGCTGGATGGCGAGCAGTTTGACGCGGTCTTTCTCGGCACCGGCACGTCGTTGCCCGTCTCGCTGGATATTCCCGGCGAGGATTTGCAGGGCGTCTATCAATCCACCGATTTTCTCCTCACCCCCAGCCCCTCTCCCCCGATCAAGTCGGGGGAGAGGGGTTGGGGTGAGGAGCCGCGCGTGGGCAAGAACGTGATCGTCATCGGCGGCGGCGACACGGCCATGGACTGCGTGCGCACGGCGCGGCGAGTTCAACAGCAGGTCGGCCTCGCCGACAGCCGCGTGACCTGCGTCTATCGCCGCAGCGAGGCCGAGATGCCGGGCCGCGCGGAAGAGCGGGTGAACGCCCGCGAGGAGGGCGTGCTGTTCGAGTACCTGACCGCGCCGGTGCGGTTTATCAGCGACGAGGAGGGCCACGTGCGCGCGGTGGAGTTCATCCGGATGCAGTTGGGCGAGCCGGATGCGTCGGGCCGCCGCCGGCCGGTGGCGGTGCCCGGCTCCAACTATGTGGCGTTTGTGGATACCGTCGTCTGCGCGCTGGGCTACCGCGCCGATCCGCTGGTGGCCGAGACCACGCCCGACCTGCGCGTGAACAAGTGGGGGCTGATTGTGGTTGACCCGCAGACGGGCGCCACCTCGCGCCCCGGCGTCTACGCGGGCGGCGACAACGTGAGCGGCGCTGATCTGGTGGTGACGGCGCTGGCCGCCGGACGCCGCGCCGCGCGCGCGATGGACGAGTACCTGCGCGGCCTGCCCGTTCAGGAAACCTACACGATGCCGCAGGTGCGCGTTGCGGCGAACGCATTCGTAGAGCGATAAGCCGGAGGGCAAAAGCCTATGGAGAGTCCCGTAAACCGCGCGCCTGCCGGCATCAGCGACGCAGAGCGCATGAGCGACCTGATTGATACGCTCGCCGGCTTCATCGAGTTCTACCATGGCGGGTCTATCAAGATGGTTTCGTTTGACGGCGAGACGCTGAAGGTGAAGCTCATGGGCCGCTGCGAAGGTTGCGCGCTCTCGCCGCTGACCCTGCACGGCTGGGTGGAGGGCACCGTCAAGCCGTTCTTCCCCGCGCTGAAGAAAGTCGAGGCCGTGCCCTAGGGCGCGGCCTCGACAACAGTTGCCTGCCCTTGCCGAACTACTCCCCGCCGGTCGCTCGTGGCAGTCGCGGAAGTGAGCGCGTTGCGCGTTCATGCGTTTTGACGGCCTCACGAGCGGCACTCACCCCCGAACCGCTTCGGGGGCGCACGCGGAACGCGCTCACGCGCAACGTCCTATCCACCACTTCGCTTTGACACCACTCCCCATCGTCCATTAAACTCCACCCGACACCCACAGGAGGGATCATGACGGATAACCACCGTGTCGAGTTCGGCTGGGTCGTTCAGCCCGCGCCGCGCAGTCCGGAACACCGCGACAGCCTGCGCGCGGACAACCAGCGGTTTCTGGAACTGATCCGCAATCACTTTCAGACTGTCTGGCTCGAAGACCACTTTCAATGGATCAGCCCGCAAGGCTCCCGCAACACCCTCGAAGGCTGGACGCACCTCTGCTACCTGCTGGCGCACTTCACCGAATTCCGCTTCGGCACGCTGGTGCTGGGGCAGTCGTACCGCCATCCGGCCCTGCTCGCCAAGATGGCCGCAACCCTGCACTACCTGTCGGACGGGCGGTTCATTCTGGGCATCGGCGCGGGCTGGAAGGACGACGAATACCGCGCCTATGGCTGGCCGTTCCCATCGCCGGGCGTGCGCACGCGCCAGTTGGATGAGTACACGCAAATCATCAAGCTCATGCTCGCCCAATCACCGGCCTCCTTTGAGGGCAAGTATTATTCGATAAAGGACGCCCACAATGACCCCCTGCCGAACCCGCCCCTGCCGCTGATGATCGGCGGCAACGGCGAGCGCGGCACCCTGCGCACAACCGCCCAGTACGCCGACTGGTGGAACTTCCCACTGCGCGCGCCGGAACTGTTCGAGCAGAAGGTCGGCGTCCTGCGGAAGCACTGCGATGCCGTGGGGCGCAACTTCGACGAGATTGTGTTGAGCGCGTTCCAGTTTGTCAGCCTGACCCATGACCCGGCCAAGATTCAACGCTCCGACCAGCTGAACATCATCGGCGGGAACGCCGACGAGGTCACGCGCGGGCTGGAGGCGTTCGTCAGCCGCGGCGCGCGGCATTTTATGCTGCGCTTTGTGGATTTTCCCAACACGGAAGGGATTGAGTTGTTTCTGGAGAAGGTCCTGCCGCGCTTTCGATAGCCACCCGCGCTCGCCGTATAACTTCTACAAGGTTTTGACCGATTTCGATGCGAACTCCCGCAGGCGCCGAATGCAAATACTATTATGAGGACTTTCACCGCCGCTCGTTTCAGGAGTGCCGGCTGATCGCCCGCAACCCGGACTCGGCGGCGTGGTCTGCCGGTCTCTGCGGGCGGTGCCCCGTGCCGGGCATTCTGCAAAGCAACGCCTGCATCCACCTGCTGTTGAAAGCCACCGTCGCGCGCGAATGGCTCATCCAGAAACGGGTGAAGGTTGAGGCCTATTGCGAGCAACAGTTGGTCGGCGTCGCCAGCCCGCATTCCGGCTGTGGGCACTGCGCCCACCTGCAGAGCGTCGCCGACCGCAAACCGTAAAGCGCCCTATGCGCCTGACCCATCTGAGCATCACCAACTTCAAGAACTACGCGCGGCTCGAGCTCGATCTACCGGCGGGCACGACGATCGTTCACGGCGACAACGCGCAGGGCAAGACCAGCTTCCTCGAAGCGATCTTCTATCTGGCGACCACGCGCGCGCTCGGCTCGCAAACCGACGCGCAGTTGATCAACTGGGTCGCCCAGCAGAGCGGCCTGCCCTACGCGCGCCTGTGGGCGCAGGCACAGCCCGCCGCGTCAGGTGCGACAGACCGCGCGCCCAAGCAACTTGAAATCATCTGGAGTCAGGACCCGTCGCCCGGCGGGGCAAGCGCCGACGGCGCCGCCCGGCTTCAAAAGAGCCTGAAGCTCAACGGCGTTCGCAAGCGCGCGCTCGACTGGGTCGGGCAGTTGGCGGTCGTGCTGTTTGTGCCTGCCGATCTCGAACTGGTCACCGGCCCGCCCTCCCAGCGCCGCCACTACCTCGACCATCTCATCTCGCAGATTGACGTGAAGTATCTGGAAGCCCTGCACATCTATACCCGCGTCCTGCTTCAGCGCAACCAGCACCTCAAGCGCCTGCAGGAGCGCGGCGGCCCTGCCGAATCCCTGCACCTGTGGGATGACCAGTTGGTGACACACGGCACGTATCTGGTTCTGCGCCGGCAGGCGGTGATGACGCAACTCGACGAATTGGCCCAGCGCGTTCACCCGCAGTTGACCGGCGGGCGCGAGCGCCTGCGCCTGCTCTACCGCCCCAACCTCAACGTCGGCCAGCCCGTGGACTATCAACTGCCGCTGACGCTCGGCGCGGATTTCTCGGCCACCTACCACCAGCCGCAACTGGACGGCGGCGAGGTGGCCGCCCACTTCTACGCGCGCCTGCGCGACGGCGAGCCGCGCGAACGGGCGCAGGGCATCACGCTGGCCGGGCCGCACCGCGACGACCTGCGTTTTCTGGTGGATGGCGTGGACATGAACATCTACGGCTCGCGCGGCCAACAGCGCAGCACCGCGCTCGCGCTCAAGCTGGCCGAGATGGAGTTGATGCACGCGCAGACGGGCGAGCATCCGATCCTCCTGCTGGATGACGTGCTGTCGGAGCTGGACGCCGAGCGGCGGCGCTATCTGGTCGGGCGCATTGACGCCCACGAGCAGACGCTCCTGACGACCACCGACCTGACGCAGTACGCCTGCCAGTTCACCCGGCCGGTGTGCGTGATGCGTGTGCGCGAGGGCATCATGCGCCGCGACGAGGCGCGCGAACGGGAAATCGTGCGCGACCTCACCTCTTCGCCCCTCTCCCCCGATCAAGTCGGGGGAGAGGGGTTGGGGTGAGGTCGCGTGCCCGCCGATTTTCGCGCCATCGGTGGGCATGTTATAATGCTGGCAAAGCGTGGGGCAAGCCGAACGGTAGGCGCTGTGCTTCACCCCGGCGCTAGGTCTGCGGCGTGAGTAAGAGCGAGAACATGGTTTCTGCCAACCGGGCGCTTCATGAACTGAACCTTCGGCGAGCCGGTTGGCTGGCGCGCATCCGCGAGTTCCTGTATGGCCTGATCGGCTACGAGTTCGCTCACACGGCCATCGAGGAACGCGGCGCGCTCGAAACGCTGTTCATTCTGATCACGGTGGGCGATCTGATTGGCGTGCCGATCCTGCCGCCCTACTACTCTTTGCGCATCCTGCCCTTTGTCGTGCCGCAGATCGCCACCTGGAAGCGGCGCGTCCTGCGCGAACGGATGCCCACCGACGCCGAAGAGTTTGACCTGCATGTGGTATAGCCTTGTCACTGACTAACCAACACTTTCAAGTAGGGTCAGAATTTCGCGCAGTGTGCAGAGAGCGCAGAGAACGTCGAGAAAATCAAAGGTGCAAGTTACGTCATAGCGCGGCGGCGTCTTGGGAGGGCAGGCTTCAGCCGGACAGGTCGGCGAGCCATCGCACCGGCTGAAGCCCAATGGCATTAAGTTAAGCATTGTGCGATGGCCCAAGCGGCTAGTTTGCCCGATTGAAGCCCAGAAAACGCCTTTGTCTGGTTACTTTGGGAGTCAGCGTGATCCTTAACTTAATGCCATTGGGCTGAAGCCTGCCCTCCAACCGACGAGCGCCTTGTGCGACGACGCTAACTCCTTCAAGTGGCGGGGAGGTGGCTTCGCTCGCGCGCCATGACATCTTTGCGTAACGCGAGTTACTCAAGCCTTGTCGTTAGTTTTTAAGGAGGTCTGATGCCCGAGAACGCTGAACCCAAAAAGAAGCGCAGTGGTTTGATGGGAATGCTCGACAATGTCAAAGAGGTCATGTATGGCATGGCCTCGCACGACATGAGCCGCGCGGCCCTGCGCACCCGCGCGAGCATGGAGCACCTGTTTATCCTGATCACGATGGGCGACCTGATCGGCGTCCCCATCCTGCCGCCCTACTACTCCCTGCGCCTACTGCCCTATGTCGTCCCGCAGATTGCGACGTGGAAGCGGCGCATGTTGCGCGAAAAGGACCTCGCGGACGCGATGTTTTAATGGGCCGATTGCCGGTCTAGCGGAGGTACCATGAAGTTCACAGTGATCGTCGAGCGCGGCGAAGACGGCTATTTCGTCGCTCACTGCCCGTCCCTCAAAAGCTGTTGGTCGCAGGGCCGCACACGCGCCGAAGCCTTAGCAAACATCCGTGAAGCCATTGACCTGTATCTTGAGCCGGATGTTGCAGAACTGATTTGCAGCTGAGAATCCTGAATCAGGGGAGAAGCCTCAATGGCCCTTAGAGACGTTTTCGAGCAGAACCCCAATCGCAGATACGTGATGTTCGGCGGCAAAGGCGGGCTGGGCAAGACCACCTTCTCCGCCGCCACCGCCTATTGGCTCGCCAAGCGCGGCTTCAAAGTCCTCGTCTTCTCCGTGGACCCGCAGGCGTCGCTCTCCGACATCTTCCAGAAGGACATCTTCGGCAAGGGGCCGGTGCCGATCATGGACAACCTGTGGGCGCAGGAGATTGACGCCGACCAGCACATCAAAGAATACCAGCAGGAAATCCGCCAGAAGATTCTGGACATGTACGGCTTCGACGCGGTGCCCGAAGAGATCGAGAACTACATTCAGGCCGCCTCGGCGGAGCCGGCCATGGAAGAGTCGGCCATCTTCGACGCGGTGGTGGACATCGTCGTCAAGGGCGACTACGACTACTACATCTACGACCTCGTGCCGCTCGGCCACGCGCTCTATTACTTGAGCATGGCCAAGGTCTATGACGAGTGGATCAACAAGATCACCAAACTGCGCGAGGAGATGCGCGAGTACGAGGAGATGGTTTCGCGGGTCAAGCGCGAGAAGGTGACGGAGCAGGATCAGATCCTCAAAGAGTTGATCTATATCAAGGAGCGCATCAACGCCTCGTCGCGCATCCTGACCGACAAGGACAAGACCGCCTTCTTCTTCGTGCTGGTGCCCGAAGAGCTGATCATCCTCGACACGCTCAAAGCGGCCGACCTGTTTGCCAAGTTTGACGTGCCGCTCTCCGGCTACATCGTCAACCGCGTCCTGCCCGAAGGGCTGGCCGAGCAGAACATCCCGGAGTACCTGAAGAACCGCATCACCATGCAGAAACGCTATCTGGGCGACATCCTCACCAAGTTCGACACCCAGATTCGCGGCTACGTGCCCGAAATGGAGCGCGACGTGACGGGCCTGCCCATGATCGAGAAACTGGCGCGCATCATGTATGGAGATTTCTAACCGCGTTTCACGGAGTTGACCATGCCCGGCATTGAATTATCCATGGCTCAGTATGTGACCCAGCATCCCAACCTGAAGTTTATCTTCTTCGGCGGCAAGGGCGGCGTCGGCAAGACCGTCATGGCGGCGGTCACGGCGCACTGGTTCGCGCGGCAGGGGCGGCGCACCATCCTCGCCTCCACCAACCCGGTGCACTCGCTCTCCGGCTTGCTGGCGCAAAACGTCTTTGGCAAGCACACGCCGGTGGATGGGCAGAGCAACCTGTGGGCCTACGAGATTGACACCAAAGAGACGATTGAACGCTCTAAAGAGGAAATCCGCAACAAGATTCAGTGGTTCCTCAAGTTCGCGGACATCAGCACCAAAGCCGATGAGTTCATCGAATCGGCGACGATGAACCCGGCCTTTGAAGAGTCGGCCATGTTTGAGAACATGGTCGAGTTGATGTTCAAGAACGAGTACGATGTCTATATCTTCGATACCGCCCCGACCGCCAACGCGCGGCGCCTGCTCGGCATGAGCAAGGTCTATGCGCTGTGGGTCAACAAGATGCTGAAATCGCGGGAGGAAGCGCGCTCCCTGCGGGAACTGCTCTCGTTCACCAAGAAGAAGGAAGAAGACCCGCTGATGGACTACCTGCTTTCCTTCCGCGACCGCATGGGCCACGCGCGCGAACTGCTGACCGACACGGCCAAGACCGCTTTCTTCTTCGTGACCCTGCCGGAAGCCCTGCCCATCGCCGTCATCACCCGCTTCATCAACTGGTTTCACGAGTTCGGCATCCCGGTCGGCGGGGTGATCGTCAACATGCTGATTGACAAGAACTCGCTGAGCCCGGACTCGGCGGAGTTTGTGAAAAACCGCGTGGCGATGCAGGACGAGCATATGCAGACCATCTGGCAGAAGTTTGACGGCAGTGTGCGCGCCATTGTGCCGCTCTACGAGAAAGAGGTGCGCGGCCCGCAGATGCTCGCGCTCATGGCCGACTCGGTGTTTGTGTGATCCTCGAAACGCTCGACCTCAATCCCGCCGAGTTTGAGCGGCGCACGGGCTGGGCCATCAAGCCGCAAGGCGCGTGCAAAGGCGACCTCTGCGTGCCACTGTTCTCGACGGCGGGCCAGCCCCCGACTGGGATCGGGGGCCAGCCCATCAGCGTGCAGACGCTCGCCGCGCGGCTGGGAATGCCGTTGATACACGACGAGGCCAGCGGGCTGTGGTGTCTCGGCCCGGAAGCCGGTGGGCGCGCCCTGACGAGCGCTGAAGCCCCCGACCTGACCCTGCCCGACAGCCACGGCGACGAGTTCAGCCTGCGCTCCCTGCGAGGCCGCAAGGTGTTGCTGTTGGCCTGGGCTTCGTGGTGAGGCTGTCGTTTTGACCTGCCCGTGTGGCAGGTTCTGCGGAGCGAACTCCATCCGCAAGGGCTGGAAATCGTCACAGTTGCGCTGGACACCGGCGGGGTCGAGGCCGCCCGGCCGTGGATTGAGCGCGCCCAGCCGGAGCACCCCGCGCTGATTGATCAGGCCCACCGCATGGACGAGTGGTTCGGGGTGGTCAACGTGCCCAGCGGGATATGGATTGACGAAGAGGGCTTGATCGTGCGCCCGCCGGAGCCAGCCTACCCACGCCGCCCTTCATTCCTTGACCGGGAGATTCCAGCAGGGGCATCGCCGCAGACCGTCGCGCTGACCACGGAGGTGAAGAAGTTGCGGGTTGAGGCCGACAAGTACGTGTCAGCCCTGCGCGATTGGGTGGCTCACGGCGCGGCAAGCCGCTTCGCGCTCTCGTCCGACGAGGTGTTGAGTCGCAGTCGCCCGCGCCCTCCGGCGGAGGCCGCCGCCGCGGCGCACTTTGAACTCGGCCAGCACCTGCATCGCGCGGGCCGGGCCGACGATGCGGTGCGCCAGTTCCGCGACGCCTACCGCCTGCAACCGGACAACTGGACGTACAAACGGCAAGCGTGGAGTCTGGTGCGAGCCGGTCAAACCCCGCTGGAGGTCTATGGCGGGGATTGGCTGACCGATGTCCGGAAGATTGGCGCGGAGAACTACTATCCACCGCTGGAGATGTGATGCGCTTGCGCGGCGCACCGCAGGCCACGCTGACGCTCTCGCTATTGCGAGTGGAGTGAGGCAACGACAACCGCAGAGCGAAAGTGCTAAGGTAAAAAGACGACTCTATAAAGGTCGAGTTGTAAGCGCAACCCGATGAAATATCGCCTCTACGTTGACGAAGTTGGAAACTCGGATCTCGGCGCTTCCGAAGACCCAAATCATCGCTACCTGAGCCTCACAGGTATCATCTTTGAATTGGCTTATGTGGACACAACTGTCTTCCCGGCGATTGAGGAACTCAAGCGCAAATATTTTGGCTCTCATCCCGATGAGCCGATCGTGCTGCACCGGAAGGAACTGGTTAACAAGAAGCCACCCTTTGACAGCCTGCAAGACCTCAAAGTTGAGCAGGCATTCAATCGGGACTTGCTTAGCTTACTGAATCGGTTGGATTACGTTGTCATCACAACCGTGATGGACAAACTTGAGCATCAGCAACGGTATCGGGTGTGGCGTTTCGATCCATATCATTATTGCCTGACAGTATTGGTCGAGCGCTATCTGTTGTGGTTAAAACGCAAAAACAGCGTGGGCGATGTCATGGCAGAATCCAGAGGCGGAAAAGAAGACCGTCGGTTGAAAGATTCCTTTGAGCGAGTCTATTCGCAGGGTTCCGACTTCATAAAGCCCGAAGAGTTTATCGAGCGGTTAACAAGCGGCCAACTGAAGGTGAAACCTAAAGCGAACAACATCGCCGGCTTACAACTTGCGGATTTGGTCGCGCATCCAAGTTTTCAGGCGACCCTCGCACGGCACATCGGGCGGTCGTTGCCAACAAATTTTGGCGGTCAAATCGCCGAAATCTTGGAAGAGAGCAAATACAATCGCAGTGGGCAGGGAGAAATAGAAGGTTGGGGAAGAAAGTGGCTACCCTGAATAGTCGGGGGCACCCCAACCATAAAAAAAGCCCCCGAAGGGGCCGAAGGCCGGAGCCTTCCACCTCCAGAAGACTGGATTAACTATAGTATACCACAAGTCATCAAGGGGGTGCCTGAAGTCCTGAAGTTCGCACACGAGTTTGGACGGAACCCCGGACGAGTGCGATGAAGCTCAAGCACGCGGGCCGGGTGGACGATGCGGTGCGCCAGTTCCGCGACGCCTACCGCCTCCAGCCCGATAACTGGACGTACAAACGGCAAGCGTGGAGTCTGGTGCGAGCCGGTCAAACCCCGCTGGAGGTTTATGGCGGGGATTGGCTGACCGATGTCCGGAAGATCGGCGCAGAGAACTACTACCCACCGTTGGAGATGTGAGACGTTGGTGCGTTGGCGCGTTGTGCGTTGAAAGACGTTGGGCAATGGGGCAAGCGGGCAGGTGGGCAGGGGCAAGCCCTGCCCCCACAGGGGCCGATGGGTTTTCATAAGTTTTACCCTTTCTGCAGAGAGTATGGGTTTGCAGAAAGGGTGGTATGCTTGGCAGTCATTGTCACAACCTCAAGAAGCGTCATTTGACGGATTACTGGGTGTTCGATGGCGGAAGGCAGTAGAGTATGCGAGGGCGACCACCGAAGTGTTCAGAGACCACGGTGGTAGTGGTAGGGGCGAAGCGGCGCGCACGAATCACCGCGTGAACGAACAGGCCCCCGACTGGATCGGGGGCAGGCCACTCGCGCGCCGCTTCGCCCTTACACGGCGGTTATGAGACAGGTCAGAGGGGGACGATCAGGGCGGCGAGCGCATGACGGTGACGACGGTTGAGACCCATTATCAGATAGTTCGCAAATCCATTTTTTAATTTTTGCCGCCGGCGCGCTTCGCGCGCAGACCGCAGAATTCAGAACCCAGCAATCAGGATTCAGAATCAACAGCGGGAGACGACTCGGCAACACGAAACCCGCTGCCGCTGTTACGGTTGACTGGGTGGTTCCTGAGGCGGAAGGCACAGCGCGCGACGCCTTGGGGGGCGTCCCACGACCCGCCACGCACGATGCGGCGGTCAGTGCTCTGCAAATCTTCACGGCCATCGTCCGCCCGATAAGGATATGTGAAGTCAGGTTTCGGGAAATCTTGCCCCCAACGGCTGCTGCACCACTCCCAAACGTTCCCTGCCATGTCCAGCGCGCCACACGGACTCGCGCCATCCGCGTAAATGCCCACAGGCGTTGTCGTTCCGATCCCTGATTCGTTTGTGTTGCATTTCGCCTTATCGAACTCATCGCCCCACGGGTAGTCTCTTCCATCCGTGCCGCGCGCGGCTTTTTCCCACTCGGCTTCGCGGGGTAAATGGAATTTGCGGCCTGTCGTCTTGCTCAGCCAGTTGCAGTACGCGATGGCTTCATACCACGAGACACCGACCACAGGATGATTGTCCAAATTCCACCGCGGGTTGTCCCAATACGCTGGCTTCTCGCTCTGATTTTCTTCCCGCCATCGCCAGCCCGCGTTCGTCCAGACGCCGCGCCACTTTCTCATGTAGCCATCGTCGGCCACGAAGCGGCGATACTGCGCGTTGGTCACGGGATACTTGCCGATGCGATAGGCCGGCAGATTGACACGATGTTGTGGTTCCTCGTCGTCCCATGGGCTGGTATCACTGCCCATGACGAACTCACCCGCGCCGATGGGCACAGTCACGGGAACGTCAGATGACACAGCATGGGTTAAATCCTGCGCCAAGCCAAGCCCTCGCTTGACTAAACTTGAGGGCTGGGTTGTCAGGCCACGATTGTCCGATGGCACAATGCTATTGGGTTTGGGGTCTCGTCTATCGCTCATAACCTGCTCCCTGCCTAACCAAGTCCGCCAAGCGGCGGCGTGCTTCTGCAATCTTCCCATCCACCTGCGCCGCCATCTCGGCCAGCAGGTCTCGCCCGTTGCCCTCTGCCTCTTCAACTTTCGTCTTTAACTGCAAGAGTTCGGAGCGCATGAGTTCGGCCATCTCGGACTCAATCGCCGTCAGGCGTTCCTCAACCTGCGCCATCTGGCGGATGACGCGCACCAGTTGGGCGCCCGGCCCTTCGCCTTGCACCGAGTCGGGGCTGGCTTCCCATTGGCGCAGAATCTCCTGCAGGCGCGCCTCGTCGCCGTCAGAGTAGGCGCGGTTAATCTCTGCCATCAGTTTGTTGCGCCGCGCCTTTTCGTGCGGGTCGGTGGTCGTATCGGGGTGAAAACGTTTGGCCGTCTCGCGGTAGAGTTTCTTCAGGCTGTCGGAAGGCTGGAACTTCTTGGAGCCGGTCTGCGCCTCGGCGGTCGCTCCGGCGGAATCTTTAGCCTGCGCTCGCGCGTGGCTCGCCGCGTCTTGCGCCGCGCGATCCTGTGGCCGAAGCCGCGCCTGCGCCTCGGCGGTCCGCGCTTCAATCTCGTCCAGTTGCGCGTAACGGATGCCGACGATGCTCAGATAGCGGCGCTCAAAGGCGCGCAGCTCGGCTTGCAGGGTTGCGAGGTCTAGTTCGCGCTGTGCCAGTTGGGATTCCAGCGCGGCAAGTTCGACTCGCTTCTTTTCCAGTTCACGTTCTTCGGGGGTTTGGCGGCGGGTGATGGCCGTGGGCATGTGAGTTTACCCGTGTGCGAGGTGCGGTATGAGGCCGAAATGGTTCTGCCTCTCTAGCTGATAAACCAACTTGAGCCGAACTTGAAGCTATCGTAGGGGTTGCGGTTCTTTTCTCGAAAATATGCTTTCAAATTCACAGAACACGTCTCGACAAGTGATGCTATGACTTCGGGTGGGATGTAAAACTGCCACTCCGGCGGCGGTAAGAAGAGGCTATCGCTATCCGCCTCGATATCCGCCAAGAGCGAGGCGCAGAATTCTGCTAGCTTGTCCTCGTCAATGGGCTCTGGAATCACCAGAATCTCCGGAATCACCCCAAGGTAGTAGGGAGTTGAGTTATCCTTCGAGAGTTTCCCGCCTAACGCCGGTT
Organism: Chloroflexota bacterium; assembly: GCA_016200765.1. GTDB lineage: Bacteria > Chloroflexota > Anaerolineae > JACRMK01 > JACRMK01 > JACQEC01. The sequence goes on from JACQEC010000237.1 coordinate 16,211, forward strand.
GCCGAAACTCATGGACTCTAAAATTGCGATATACCCATAGCAACGAAGCATACCTTGCCCTCTCAATTAGTTTATCCTGATCCTGATCAGGCTGTAATTTGTAGAGGTCTTGCTTGAGCGGGTCGGCTTCCTCAGGGCGTAGTATGCGATGGTGCGGCCACTCACCGAGCGTGTTTTCCACAAACCGCTTTAGCTCTTGATGCTTGCTGGCGGGTGGCCGGCTCAGAAGATCGTTCAGTATAAGCAAGCTGACACGATCCTTATATTTCCAGTCAGAGTAACGATCTATCAGTTGTACAAAGCGCTTGCGATTTTCTGTCTCTTTTGGATAAGCACATTTGGCTAGCGTGTCCAGCAGCACAACCAGCAATATACTGCTGAGGTGCTCGGGCAGTTTGATACACTCTTGCCGCTGATCTTCGATGAAGTTGAAAAATCCATCAATGCCTTGTTGTGTTTCCATGGGTCGCATCATACCCCTTTACGGCGCTCTACGCAACCAGAAATCAGCCAACGATGCGCTTCAGTTTGAGGCGTCCGCAGGCCACCGCGCAACGCGCCAACGCTAAACGCATAACGTCTTCCGCGTCCTTACGCGCCGCGCCATACCTCTCCGATGTGTTTCAAACCTTCGCGTTCGCACACACGGACGAGTTCGCGATTGATCTCTCCGGCCAAAGCGGGGCCGCGATAGACCAGACCGGTGTAAATCTGAACCAGGCGCGCGCCTGCCCGCAGTTTTTCGAGCGCATCGGCGGCGTCAAAAACACCGCCCACGCCAATGACCGGCAGCGCGCCGCGCGTTTTCTCCGCAATGGTGCGGATCACGTCCGTGGCGCGCGCGCGCAACGGCGCGCCGCTCAATCCCCCCGGAATCGTCGCGCGTGGTTCGACAGGCTCACCATGAACGCCAGCGCGGTTGAGCGTCGTGTTCGTTGCGATTATGCCATCGCCGCCGCAGACCGTCACCGCTTCGAGAATGTCGTCCAGCTCCGACTCGCTCAGGTCGGGCGAAATCTTGACGAGCAAGGGCACGCGCGGCGTCAGATCATCGCGCGCGCGTGTGACGGCGCGAAGCAAATCATTGATCGCCGCGCGCGATTGTAGATCGCGCAGACCGGGCGTGTTCGGACTGCTCACATTGATCGCGACATAATCGGCGAGCGGGTGCACCCGCTTGAGCAACGCGACGTAATCTTCCGCGGCGCGTTCGAGCGGCGTGTCCTTGCTCTTGCCGATGTTGATGCCCAACCTGATCCCCCTGTTGTCCCCCCTTCTCCGCAGGGCTGGGAGGATCGCCTCGACTCCCGCGTTCGGGAACCCCATGCTGTTAATCAACGCGCCCGACCCCGCTACGCGAACGATGCGCGGGCGCGGGTTTCCCGTTTGCGCCGAACGGGTCACCGTGCCAATTTCAATATGCCCAAACCCCAGGCCGCTCAAGGCTCGCAGGGCAACGCCGTTCTTGTCATAGCCCGCGGCCAGTCCAATTGGATTCTTGAAACGCAATCCAAAGGCTTCGACGGCTAATCGCGGGTCTTCGCACGGGAACAGGCGGCGCAGAAAAACCTCGGTGAGGGGAAGATTGCCCGCGAGTCTCAAGAGCGCCAGCGTCAGATGGTGCGCGCGCTCGGCGTCAAGGCGAAAAAGAAGCGGGCGGATCCGTTCGTACATCAATTCGATTTCAAGTAGGCGGTGACCCGTGTGAATTGCTCCGCCGAAATAGCGCCTGTGCGTTGCCACTCGGCCAGCAGTTCGCCCAGCGAGGCCACCGCGTGCAGAGCGCAACCGGCCGCCGCCAGCGATTCGCGCGCGCCTTGCTCGCGGTCAATCAGCACGACCACATCGCGCACGACCAGCCCGACGCTCTGAAGTTTTTCGATGGTTTCGATTTTCGTCCCACCCGTCGTCGCCAGATCGTCAATGACCACCGCCGTTTCGCCCGCGACAAACTCGCCTTCAATCGCCGCGCGCGTGCCGTACGCTTTGGCTTCGCGGCGCGGATAGATGAGCGGGCGATTCATTTCCAGCGCAAGGGCGGTGGCAATCGGCAAGGCCGCGTAGGGAATCCCGGCCAGCCGGTCAAATTGCAACCCGCGGAGCGTCGCCACATACGCGCGCGCAACGCGCCGCAGAATAGCGGGATGGGAAACGAGTTGCCGCAGATCAATGTAAATGGGCGAGAGCGCGCCGGATTTGAGCGTGAATTGCCCAAAGCGGACGCAGCCGGAACTGACGAGATCGCGCGCGAGCGTGGTGATCGAAGTGGGCGATGGGTGATCAGGAATGGCGCGCGCATCGGACGTCCTGAACTCATTGATCTGGTCGCGCCAGTCGCGCGCGGCAGAGCGCGGATCGGCCGCAGAGGCGATCGAACGCGAGGCGCTGATGAGCATCCCCAGCCCATCGGCGCGCAGGCCCGCGTCGAGCGCGGCGCGTAAATCGCCGCTCTGCGCGCCGACACCGGGCACCAAGAACCAAAGGCCGGGGGCAATCGCGCGGGCGCGCGCCAGCGCGTCCGGGTCCGTCGCGCCGACGACGAGGCCGATATTCCCATGAGCGTTCCACGTCAGGGCATGATGCGCCACCGTTTCAAAAAGCGCGTCTGCCTGAACAGGCAAGGCTTGAAATTCATCCGCGCCGGGGTTCGAGGTTTTTGCGAGCACAAACGCGCCGCGCTCCGCTCGCGCGAAAAATGGCGCGAGCGCGTCGCGGCCCGGGTACGGGTTGACCGTGAGCGCGTGCGCGCCCAGCGCGTCAAAGGCGGCGCGCGCGTAAGCCTCGGAGGTGTCGGCGATGTCGCCGCGTTTGGCGTCGAGAATGACGGGGATGCCGTCCGGAACGTGGGCAATCACCGCGCGCAGGGCGGCGAACCCTTCCGCGCC
>JACQEC010000238.1 GCA_016200765.1 Chloroflexota bacterium
GACTGCGCCGCGCCCCTTCGACAGGCTCAGGCCGCGCGTCCGGTAAATCCAATAGGCGATGGCCATATAAAACACGTAGATGGCCGTCTGGGGGTGGCCGGCCAGAATCGAGACTGCCATCGCCGCGCCGGCCGCGGCGGTCCCTGTAGCGAGCAGGCGCGGGCGGCTCTGCGCCGCGGCCCAGTCGAGCAGCCACAAGACCAGCGGCAGCCAGACCGCGCTCGCGAGGATGGTCGGTTGCTCGGCGGGGTACGCGGTCAGGTAGCCGCCGAAGGCGAAGACCAGCGCCGCCACACCCGCCGCAAAACGCTTGCCGGTGATGCGCCGCGCAAAGCCGTAGGTGAACAGCGCGGCCAGCGAGTAGTGCGCGACAATTTGCAGTTGAAAGATGGCGAAGGTGAATGGCCGGCCCAGCCAGCCGAGCAGGAGGTCGGTCAGCAAGTTGATCGGGTAGAGCGCGGCCACCTGTGAATCGGCGAGGCCGGGCTGTCCGGCGAACAGGTGCGGGTTCCACAGCGGCAGGCGGCCGGCGGCCAGTTCGCGCGCGGCGAAGACGCGCAGGGGATAATACTGTTGGGTCAGGTCGCCATCGGGCAGCCACATGCGGTCGAGCAGATTCGGCGCGAACAGCCGCCAAAAGAACAGGAAGGGCAGAGCGGCCAGCAGAAGCGGGAGGGCAATGCCTGCGGCACGGCGCGTCAGGAGAGAGCGCATTGACCTCACGTTGTCGCCCGCTTATAATCAGACCAGAGGTGAGGGATGATACCCCTGAAAGTCAAACTGATTGAAGAGCCATATCTGTCCATGCCCAGAAGCCTTGCCGCCGAATTGGGTGTCAACGATGGCGATACGATCAAGGTTATCGTTGAAGATGATGCCCTACGGCTGACCAAATTAGACGCCTTCTTGGGAGTGGAAGGCTCGCGCGCCAACGACCTCGAGTGGGATACAGCCATGGCAGAATTGGCCGAGGATTGGCGGCGAACTTCTCCTTACTCCTTACTCCCTGTTGACCGCCCCTGATTGAACATCTCGTACAACACCACACTGGCCGCCACGGCAAGATTGAGCGAGTCACTGCGACCGACCATCGGTATCTTCACGAGCAGGTCGCAGGCGGCCTGCTGATCCGCCAAGAGTCCCTGCCGCTCACTGCCCATCAACAGCACCTGCGGCGGCTGATAGGCGACCGCCTGATAATCATGCGGCGCGTCACCCGATGCGCCGATCACCCGATAGGGCGCGCGGTCTCGAGCTTTCCACGCGGCGAACTCATCGAAGGTGGCTCTCACCAGCCGCTGGGCGAAGACCGCGCCCATGCTGGCGCGCACCGCCTCCGGGTCATACGGGTCAGCGGAATGATCCAGCAAGATCAATCCCGCGCCGCCCACTGCATCCGACGTGCGCAGGATGGCGCCGATGTTGCCGGGGTCTTGCGCCGCTTCCAGCGCGACCCAGCACAATTCGGACAGAGGCTGGACCGCTTCAAGCGGCTCCCAACGTTGGCGGACGACCGCGCCGATGCCCTGCGGCCCCTCTTTGGCCGAGAGGCTCTCGAACACCTCCGCCGACAGCTCCAGACACGCAACCCCCCGCCGCTGTTGCTCCTGCACCAGCGTGTGCGCGAACGCGCTCTTCAACAACTCCGGCGCAAACACGATGGACTCCAGCCGTGCGCCCAACTGCGCCGCCTCGCCCGTGATGCGTATGCCCTCGACAAAGAACAAGCCGTCGCGCTCGCGTTCTTTGCGCTGGCGCAGCGCGCGAATCTGCTTGACATGCGCGTTGGCTTTGCTGGTAATCATGGGCACGCGGTTAATTGGTGAACCCCTGGCGGCGCAGAACGATCTGCACGGCGGCCCACGCCTCCTCAACCGAGATCGCCTCAATCGCGTGGTTGGGGCAGCAGCCGGGGCGCGCGCGGCCGTTCAAGAAACAGGGGTTGCAGCCGACCGGATGCCAGAGCGCGAGGCTCTTGGAGTCGTACGGCCCATAGACGCGCGGGTCGCTGGGGCCGTAGAGGGCCACGACCGGCGTGCCCACCGCGTTCGCCAGATGCAGGACCCCTGAATC
>JACQEC010000059.1 GCA_016200765.1 Chloroflexota bacterium
CATGTCGGCCGCCGTGAGCGCTCGGGCTGAGCGGTGCCAGGCCGGCCAGAGCGATAGAAGGATGACTTGCTATGATGCGCTTTGATAGATTCACCGAGCGGGCGCAGGACGCCATCGCGCGCGCCCAAGATATCATGAGCCGCTATAAGCACAGCCAGTTGGATGTCGAGCACATGCTGTTGGCCTCGATTGAACAGCCAGAAGGGGTCATCACCCAGGTACTGCTAGCGCTGAAGGCTGACCTAGATCTTCTGCGTCGACGTCTGGACGATGCGCTGCAGACAACGCCAAAAACCTACTTTCACACGCACAACGCCGGTCCAGCCCAGATTTTCGTGACGCCTCGCCTCAAGAAGGTGATGGATGACGCAGAGGAAGAAGCGCGGCGCATGAGCGATGAATTTGTCTCGACCGAGCATATCTTTCTCTCCATCTTGTCGGAGCGCGACGGGGCGTCGTCGTCGGCGCTGCGCGAGCAAGGCATCAACAAGGAAAAGGCGATTGAGGCGATTCAACAGGTGCGCGGGGGGCAGAAGATCACCGACCCGCACGCCGAAACGAAGTATCGCAGTCTTGAAAAGTTCGGACGCGATCTGACCGCGTTGGCGCGAGCAGGGAAGCTTGATCCCATTATGGGCCGCGACACGGAAATCATGCGCTTGATGCGCGTGCTGGCCCGCCGCACCAAGAACAACCCGGTGCTCATCGGCGATGCGGGCGTAGGCAAAACAGCGATTGTCGAAGGATTGGCGCAGCGCATCGTCAACGGCGATGTGCCGGACAACCTGTTGAACAAGCGTCTGGTGGAGATTGACCTCGGGGGAATGGTGGCCGGGTCTCGCTTCCGCGGCGAATTTGAGGAGCGATTGAAGGCGGTGATGGACGAGGTGCGCACGGCGCAAGGCGAGATCATCCTGTTCATTGACGAACTGCACAACGTCGTCGGCGCGGGCGCGGCGCAAGGCGCGCTCGATGCCAGCAACATGATGAAGCCGGCGTTGTCGCGCGGCGAGCTGCAGTGCATCGGCGCGAGCACACTCGACGAGTACCGCAATTACATTGAGCACGACCGCGCGCTCGAGCGCCGTTTTGCGCCGGTGTATGTGGACGAGCCGTCGGTCGAGGAGACGGTGCAGATGCTGAAGGTGCTGCGGCCTCGCTATGAGAATCACCATCAGGTGAAGATACAGGACGAGGCGATTGAAGCTGCGGTCAAGTTGTCATACCGCTATGTGACCGATCGCCGCCTGCCTGACAAGGCGGTTGACCTCGTGGATGAAGCGGCCGCGAAGCTGCGCATCGAAATCTTCGATTTGCCGCAGGACCTGCGCGAACAGCGCATCCATCTGCAAAAATTGATTGCGGCGGAAGAATCAGCCGCACAACAGCGCGATTACGAACACGCGGCAACGTTCAAGGCAGAGCGCCTAAAGGTTGAATCCGAGTTTGGCCGTCTGGCTGGGGACTGGCGCGCGCAGCGTGGTCTTGACGAGGTGGTGGATACTGAGGACATTGCCGAGGTCGTCGCCAGTTGGACGGGGGTGCCCGTCAAGCGTCTGTTAGAGACAGAGGCCGAACGGCTGCTCAATATGGAAGTGCGGCTACACGAGCATATTGTCGGTCAAGAAGAGGCCGTGCGGCTGGTGTCGGACGCTATCCGTCGCGGTCGAGCCGGCTTGAAAGACCCACGCCGCCCGATTGGTTCGTTTATCTTCTTGGGCTCGACGGGTGTGGGTAAGACGCAGCTGGCGAGGACCTTAGCGCAATTCCTATTCGACGATCAGGATGCCATGGTCCGTATTGACATGAGCGAGTATCAGGAATTCCACACCGTCAGCCGCCTGATGGGCGCGCCCCCCGGCTACGTCGGTTACGGCGAGGGCGGGCAGTTAACCGAGTCCATCCGCCGCCGTCCCTATCAGGTCGTGCTGTTTGATGAGATCGAGAAGGCGCACCCCGAGGTCTGGAACACGCTGCTCCAGATACTCGACGAAGGTCGTTTGACGGATGGGCAGGGACGCACGGTTGATTTTCGCAACACTGTCATCATTATGACCTCCAATGTCGGAACGCAGTACATCGCCAAAGGGGGCGCGCTGGGCTTCCGGGCCGGCGAGGCGGCGACCGCCGAGGCACATTTCCGCACGCAGGTGATGGAGGAGCTCAGGAAAACATTCCGCCCTGAATTCCTGAACCGCGTGGACGAGATTGTGATTTTCCACAACCTGTCCTCGGAGCAGATCCTTCAGATTGTCGAGCTCGAAGCGCGCGAAGTTGGCAAGCGGCTGGCGGAACACGGGCTGACGATGGAACTGACCGACGGAGCGCGGAGGTGGTTGGCCACGGCGGGCTACGACCCGCAGTACGGCGCGCGCCCGCTCAAGCGGGTGATTCAGCGGAGTATTGAGACGCCGCTGTCAAGCAAACTGCTGGCGCACGAGTTCGCTCCGGGCGATGTGATCGTCGTAGATGCTAACGAGCGGGGCCTGACCTTTACGAAGAAAGAGACGGCGGCGACGATGGCGCGGGCAGAATCATCAATGCCTGTTCAACTGTAACGCAGCGACTAGCGTCAGTCGCCAGCCGCCGCTACGGCTAGGTCGGAATCCGCCGCCTGCAGGTGCTCGCCGTTGTAGTGCCGCAGCGCGGGCGCAAGTCTTGCCGCCAATAGCACAGAGAGCAGGCAGCCGATGCCGCCGCTGACGACTGCAAACGGGCCGCCAAGCAGGTTAGCAACGATTCCCGCCTCGAGTTCCCCTAACTGCGGACCCCCCATTGCGAAGATCATATTGATGGAGGTCATGCGCCCGCGCAAATCGTCAGGTGTTGAGAGCTGGCGGATCGTCTGGCGCAGGATCATACTGATCGTGTCGCCGGCGCCGGTGAGGGCGAAGAAGAAGAGCGACAGCCAGAAAATCGTTGACAGGCCGAAGATGATGGTGGCTGCGCCATAGAGAGCTACAGCGTACAGCATGACCATGCCCGGACGCCGGAACTGCGACCGGGTGGACATGATGGCGCCCGCCAGTATCGAGCCAATAGACGGCGCGGCGGCCAACACGCCATAGCCTTCGGCGCCGACGTGCAGGACATCGGTGGCAAAGATGGGCAACAGCGAATTCGCTGAGCCGAAGAAAGTTGCGGCAAAGTCCATCCACATCGCGCCCATGATGACCGGGGAGCCGCGCATATAGCGAAAGCCGTCGGCCAGCGCCTTCAGGCTGAGAGTGCGGGTAGCAACTTTTCCTCGAGCGGTCGTTTTCATCAGCAGCACAGCAGCAATGGTTGCCAGAAAGCTAAGTGCGTTGAGCGCGTAGACGACGCCGACACCACCTGTGGCGCTAATGATCACGCCGCCGACACTCGCGCCAACCACCCGCGCGATCTCGCCCATGATCGAGTTCAGGCTGAATGCGTTGGCGACATATTTGTGCGGCACCAAATTCGGCACCATTGACTGGCGGGCGGGGCCGTCGAACGCCGCCGCGGCCGCGCTGAGGAACACCACGGTGTAAATAACGGGCGCGGACGCGTAGCCCGTGATGGTTAGCCCGGCGAGCAGAACAGCGGCCAGCGCCATGGCGCTCTGCGTGTAGAGCATCACGCGCCGGCGGTCTTGCCCATCGGCAACCATTCCCCCAATCAGCGACAGTCCGACAATCGGCATCACCCGGAAGAGGCCAATCAGGCCGAGCGCCAGCGGGTCATGGGTCAGCAGAAAGACATGCCACGCAATGGCTACCCTCTGCATCTGCGTGCCCGACATCGAGATCAACTGCCCGCACCATAACAGGCGAAAGTCGCGGTAGCGCAGGGCGGCGAACGATTCAGATTTCATGCAGGTGATCTCCCAAGCCAGCACTTAGGGCGGGCAGCGAGTCTAGCGGCGCCCAGTAGAAGTCGAATGTAATTTGATCAGGCGTGCCAAACTTCTCTCCGTGTCGCCACGAGCCGGGCAGGTAGGTGGGAGCCGTCAGGTGATAGACGTGGCGGCGCGACCACTCGCCCGTGGGTGGGTAGCGATACTCGTAGGTTGTGAGGCGCCGCGCCAGCGTGAAACCGGTGTGGCCTGTCTCTTCTGAAACTTCCCGCCAGAGCGCCTGTTCCGGCAATTCGCCCGGCTCAACAGTGCCCGCCGGTACCTGTATTCCCGCGTCAGGGTAGTCGCTGTGTTTAAAGACCAGCAGTTCTCGGTTTCCGTTTTTTTCACGCGTGATGTAGGCTACAACTTTCTCAACCATGACCGGTAGGTATACGTGACTAATCCGAATGGCCGCTTTCTGTTGATTGTGCGCTGGCCCTTACGGTCACCCGGTATGGCTGTGGGGCCTTCTGCCACGCGAACAGCGCAAACCCACCTAAACGCAGTATTGCGCTGATAACCAGCGCGCCGCCGATGCCGACTTGATCTGCCAGTATGGTACCTAACAGCGGCGAGGCTACGGTCGAGAGGTACTGCGCGCTCTGGGCGAGCGAGACAAAGGTCGCGCTGTACTTGGGCGGCACCGTCTTCATCAGTTCATCAAAGAACACCAGGTCTAAACCGGCCTGAAAGATGCCCGCAAGCCCAGCATAGAAGGCAATCCACTCGACTTGGTGCGTGAAGCGAGCAGCATAATCGCCGATTGAGTCGTGTTGATAATGCCGATCCACGCATCGCTGGCGTGTATCTCGCGCACGTAGAACAGCGGGAAGAGGGGGGTCGCCAGCGAGGACCCGAATAGAAAAACGAAGCGCTTGCCAATGAACGAAACAAAGGCGCGCTCGCCGCGAATCTGATTGATGAAGCCGTTGAATCGCTGGCCTAGCGACAGGCCCGGGGTCGGCGCAGGCAAATCGGTATCCGGCAGTGCGATGTGGCTGGAGAAATAGTAACTGATGAGGCCGCCGAGAGACAAGGCCATGAACACGACTTGATAGTTGAGTGGGAAGCTAATGCGGTCAAGGATCTGGCCGACAGTGGCAACGGTGATAGACGTGGTCAGCCCGAGGATGGACCAGCGGCGGCTCATCAGATCGTAGCGCCCCTTCGGCCCGGCGACGGCGTTCATCACCACCGAGAACGCGACGTTGACCACGGTCTGTGGAATCGTCGCCAGCGCCCAGATGAGCAGGACGGCCTGCACCGCCCATTCGCGCGGGACGAGAAACGGCGCGATGCCGGTCAGCGCATAGGAGGATACCACTAATAGGCGCGCGCCGCTGAACCACGGCACGATCTGACGCCGGCGCTGGAGAAAACGGCCAACGACGATGGCAAAGAACAAGCCGGTGAAGGCGGGCATAGCCGTCAGCAAGCCAACCTGAAAGTTGGTGGCGCCCAGCCGCGCAAGAAACACCGGCAGGAACGGGCCCGCGCCACTGGCCAGACCGATGCCCACCGCATCAACCTGGACGTTGAGGAAGTTCCTCTTTTGCACCGGCGTTGCGTCTTCAGGCGCCGCCGAGAAGCGCGGTAAATGCATTACACCTCGCACTCAACCAATAAAGGCTGGTGGTCGCTGGCGCGCGATGTGTCCATCACCACCCGCGCGCTGATAATCTGAACGCCGCGCGAGGCCCAAACGTGATCAATCGCGCCGCGCCAGCCGTCGTCGCAACGCGCGCCACGCAGTCCGGACGGGAAGGTGAAACGGTCGTCGCCGCGCACGCCGCAGACCGCGCAGGCGTCCTGGAAGCGCGCGCGCAATACGGCCAATTCGGGCGCGTCGGGCTCGCAATTGAAGTCGCCCATGATGACCATCGGCTCGCCACTCTGGCACGCGGTATCGTAGAGTTCCTGCGCCTGCACTGCCCTTTGATCAGGCGTGAGGCCAAGATGGGACACCGTGATCGTCAGCGGCCCCGAAGAGGCTGTGAGCACCACGCGCTGCTCGCTGTCGTGGCGCGGGCGGACGGCCGCGTCGGGATAGGTGGGACGGAAGAGCAGGCGTTTCTGGTGGGACTGTATCGGATAGCGCGAAAGCAGAGCAAGGCCGTAAGAGCCGCCGTCGAAGGCGATGGCAGACGCAAAGACCCCGTTCATACGCAGGCGGCGCGCCAGCCAGTCAGTTTGCGCGACGGAGCCGGAGCGCGTCGTGCCTTCATCTACTTCTTGAAGCCCCACGATGTCGGGCGACTGCGCTTCCAACACGCGCGCGATGGCCTCAAGGCCATCCGCATGGTAGCGGCCGGATTTGATATTGTAGGTCATCAGGCGCATGAGCATAACGGAAGCCTATCCAATTCTACCAGATGGCGGGCGTTTGCCAAATAGTTAGCCATGCAAATCAATCTATCGACGACAGATGATCGGCGCAAGGCTAATGACCAAAACGCTTGTCGCCATAGACGATCTGTGGGCCGATTTCCTTGAAGCCGACGGAACGGTAGAGGTGCAGGGCGTTCGCGTTGCTCAACGTCACTTCGAGGAAGCAAGCGCGATAGGACATTTCTGCGAGCGCGCCAAGACTGCAGGTGATCAGCCGGCGAGCAAGCCCGCGGTTCATTAGGCTTCGTCGAGTGGCCACGTGGGCCAGCAAGGCATAACCGGGGGCATAGTCAATAAACAGGCTCACACTGTCAAACGGCGGCGATACCGGAGTGGCCGACGATGCGCCGGACAAGAAGTGACCGTATTGGCCGGTGATGACGTCGCGCGCGTGATCTGTCCACTGCTCCAGACCTTCGCCATCGTCGTCGGCGGTCCCCTGATAAGCCGCGAATAGGAGTTCGCCCACCGCGGCCGCGTGGGACGGCATGATGGGGCTGGTGTCGCCTTGCACGGGAGGCGGCGCGTTCTGTTCGAGGTTTAGCTGCATGGTGGAGCGGCGCTTTTGCTCGACAAAGCCTTGCCGGAGAAATGCGGGCCAGATTGGCAAAAACACCACGCAGTGCATTTCGCGGCAGTGATTCCGCTCGGCGGTCGCTTGCAACCGCTCGACGACGCATTCTGCGAGACCCGGCTGTGCACGCAAACCAAGGTCGCGCACGACCAGGCAGTCATCCAGTTGTGGGGCAAACACATGCCCTACCAGTTCGGATCCGCAGTAGATCAAAAATAGCTGGTGCCGCACATCGGGAGGCAGGCGGTAGAGGTCAGCCGTCACCATTTCGTCGCCCGGCCAGATGGGCCGCCACAGTGTTTGGCGAGTGATACGGAGGTAATCTCCGACAGTAGCGTCGGAAACAGGCTCAAGACGGATAGCGTCCACGCTTAGCCCGACAACGGCTTCCGGTAATAACTCGCGCTCTGCCGGATGATAAAGCCCGCTCGAATGTACAATCCAACCGCGCCCGTGGCATTCTGCGCGTCTACGCCGAGCCGAGCCGAGGTCATGGCGCGCTCGCGCAGGGCGCGCAGGCCGGTCAGCAAGAGCCCCTTTCCAATGCCCTTTGTGCGATATTCTTTGCGCACGCCAACGTTATCAATGACGCCCTCGAAAGGCGCGGCCGGTGATCGGCCAAGCGCGGCCAAGCAGTAGCCAACCACGCGCTCGCCGTCCTGCGCAAAAAAGATCAATCCCGCGCGATACTCGCTGGCCGACAGGTTCGCGCGCCACTCCTCAACGGTGCGGGGCTGGAAACTGTAGTGCTCGGCAAACGTGGCATTGCGGATTTCCGCCAGTCGCACGAGATCGTCATCGCCCCGGTACTGGCGGACGCTTATTTCGCTTGGCAGAACGGGATCGGGCAGATCCGCGAGCGTAGACCGAAGCATGTCGTAATACTCACGCTCGACGACAAAGCTGTGCCTCTGATACAGCGCATGTTGGCGATGATCGGTTTCAGTGGCGCGGCCAATGATGTGTGTGGCGCCTACGGCGACTGACCATTCGACCAGACGGGTCAACAAAGCATCATCGAGGCGCG
>JACQEC010000060.1 GCA_016200765.1 Chloroflexota bacterium
GTTAATGCGCGGTTATGGCAGCAGAACGCCTATGTCGGGACTGATGGCGGCTATTGGATACCCGAATTGGGCGGGCACCAGACGACAATGCCTATCGCGTTCTACATCTATGGAACAGCCGGCGCCATCAATCATGTCAATGAATTGGCGGCGACTGTTGACTCGGGCCCTGATCCGGACAGCGCGGAGTTCTTAAGCCTACTGCGCGCGCGCGGCGTGTCGCACGTGTATGTTGGCGCCAAGGGCGGGCCGCTGTCGCTCGTCAAGATTGCGCGCAGCCCACACTACCGAGAGATATATACTCATGGCGCCGCGCACATCTTTGAAATACAGTTTTGACAGCCCGCGTCATCGCCGCGCGATGACCTGTGTTATAATCTGCCTATGCTTGAGGATATACGCATGGACGATGTGGTGCGCCTGCGAAAGCCACACCCGTGCGGCGGCTACGAATGGCGCGTCGTGCGTGTGGGCGCTGATATCGGCCTGAAATGCACGACATGCCAACATCGAGTCTTGCTCTCGCGGCGCGACTTTGAAAAGCGCCTGAAGAAGCTCATCTCGCGCGGTCCTGAGATTCCGGCCGGAATCCTTGACGCGCTGAAAGACCTATCCTCTCCAGATGCGACGCTCTAAACCCCGCTCGTTTGATCAAGTTCATGTCGTCTAACGAGCGCGGCTTTGGCGCGGTCTTACGCAATCGCCACTTTCTGTTCTTATGGGTCGCTCAGGCGGTGTCGCAGACAGCACAAAACGGCGCGAACCTGGTGCAGATTGTCCTGATTGAGACACTGACCCATTCCAGCGGGCAGGTTGCGCTGATGATTCTGGCCTTTACACTGCCGGCCGCAGTGCTCAGCGTGGTGGCTGGAGTGGTCGTTGACCGCGTTTCCAACCGCTTAATTTTGTTCGCCAGCAACGCGCTGCGCGTCGTCTTTACGCTGGGCTATCTGGCGGCGTTTCACGGACTGCGCGACTGGCCGGCCTTGGCCGCGATCTACTTGCTGACCTTCGGGAGTTCGGCGATAGGCCAATTTTTCGCGCCTGCCGAAACGGCGACTATACCGGCTTTAGTAGAGCGCGATTCCTTGTTCAGCGCCAACGCATTGTTTAACCTGACGACGACAGCGGCGCAGCTGATCGGGCTCGTCGTGCTGTTTCCGCTTGTGCTGAAGGTTGGGAACACGCTCGCGCCCAATCGCGGTATTGATATTGCATTTGTCCTCATCGCGACTATGTATCTGGTCGCCACTCTGCTCGTCGCCTTGCTGCCGCAAGATCGGCGGCCGTATCACCCGGAGCGTGTAGGCCCATGGGGCCAGACGCTTCGCGACGTCCGTGAAGGCTGGCGGTTTGTGCGAAGTAATCCGCCTATTTACTTGCCGATGATGCACCTGACAATGGTGGCCATGCTGGTGATGGTGCTGGTGACGATCGGCCCTGGCTTTGCCACCCGCGTACTGGGCTTTGAACCAGAAGACGCTATTTACATCTTTGGCCCGGCTGGAGTAGGCATGTTGATAGGCACCGTTCTCATGGGGCGGTATGGACAACACTTCCAGCGAGACGATCTCTCCAGTACGGGCGAGATTACGGTCAGTTTTGCGCTCGTCGGGCTGGCCGGCGTCGGGTGGGCCAGCCAATCGCCCTCGATTGGCCGGATATTGGTCGGGCTCAGCGATACGCCCACGGTGATGGCGCTTTCGGTCGTGCTGGGCTTCAGCCTGGCGCTGATTGCCATTCCAGCCCAGACCAGCTTGCAGGAACGGTCGCCGATAGATTTGCGGGGCCGTGTCTTTGCCTTGCTGTACACGATGAGCAGTTTAGTCGTTATCGTGCCGCTGATCTTTATCGGCGCGCTGGCAGATTGGGTTGGGATTCCTACCGTTAGCCTGTTGGTTGCCACCCTGGCGTTCATCGCTGGCTGTATCGGCTTCTACGTGAGCCGGAAGCTGATCCAATTCGGTAAGACAGAGTTGGTCGAATGACCGTAAGGCCGTGCCGGATCGTCATCCTGACCGCAGATACCGGGGGAGGGCACCGAAGCGCATCGGAGGCGCTGGCGGAGGCGCTGGGGGACGCTGGTCAGACGAACGTCGTAGTGCAGGATGTCTTCCGCTATGTGCCGTGGCCCCTGAATCAGGTTCCACAATGGTATCTGCCCGCGATTACGTACGCAGCGAAGTTTTGGGGCGGGATCTATAAACTATCGGACCAGGCAGCCGTTGCTCGACTATTTGCTCGGGGACTGATAGGGCCGGTAACACGGCGCGGCTTGGCCCGACTTTTTCAGAAGCTGAGCCCGGACCTCGTCATCTCGGCACATCCGCTGTTTCAACATGAGGCGGTGAAGGTCCTGCGCCGTCGCAGATTTGTGTTTGCTTCCTACCCAGGATCTCCTATCTGTTGCACTTGGGTGCGGCGTCCCCGGCGAACGTATTCACATCACCGGTCTGCCGGTGCATCGCGCCTTCGCCGTTAACCGGCTTCTGGAACGCGCAGACGTGCGGCGGAGCCTAGGGCTACAGGAGCGACCTACGGCTCTGTTAGTGGGCGGCGGGGAGGGAATGGGCAATCTGATGGCGCTCGCGGAGGTTGTCCAGCAATCGGTACCTCATCTCCAACTCTTGGTGGTGGCGGGGCGAAATGAGGCACTGCGCCAACGTATGCTGGAAAGGACATGGCAAGGCGCTGTGCATATTTACGGGTTTGTGCGAAACATGCCTCAACTCATGCGAGCCGCCGACGTGATCATAACCAAAGCCGGGCCTTCCACGTTGAGCGAGGCGCTTGTGTGCGGCCTGCCCATCGTGATTAGCGGATACGTGCCTGGACAAGAAGAGGGCAACGTCCGATATATCGTCAATCATCAAGCCGGATACTTCTTGTCAAACCTCGCAACGGAATTGGGCGCTTTGTTGGCGTCACGGTTTGCCGATGACGGGGAGGGCATGGCGGCGACGACGCTGAACGCCTCTGCGTTGGGGCGACCTGACGCCGCCCGTGAGGCTGCCCGGCTCGTCTTGGGCCTGTGCCCGAAGATTGATGCCGGCGGCGATTAGCGCGGCGCCCGCGTTAAATTTGCAACACGACGGCGACGGGGCTAAACTTGTCGGCGAGAATGGCAAAAGCTAAAGTGGCCAACCAATTACAGTTGGGCGTCGTAACAGACGGCGCATTCAATCAAGGGCTTGTGGTTCGCCTCGACGCGGACACTTCCACAGAAGGGCTGCGTATCGGGTCGTTTGTGGTCATCGAAGGGGAGCGGCATCGCTTTTTCGGCCTTATCGCTGATATCAGCCTCAAATCAGCTGATCCGCGCGTCGCCGCCGATCCCCCGCGCGACGCCAGTGGCTTCATACGCCGAGTGCTGGCCGGCACGACAACCTATGCCACCGTCGAGGTCAAGCCGCAGCTGATGCTTGACCTCAGCAAGGGGGACGAGGAGCGCATGATGGAACCCGTGCGCACCATTCCGATGCACTTCGCCGTCCTGCGCGACGCCACGCAGATGGATTTCCATACGGTCTTTGGCGAGCCCGATGCGACGCACTTTGAGATGGGCAGTCCATTGACCATGGACATTCCGATTTGCCTCAACCTTGAGCGCTGGACCCAGCGGTCTAACGGCATCTTCGGCCAATCGGGCACCGGTAAGTCGTTTCTCGCGCGGCTCATCCTATGCGGGGTCATCAAGTCGCAGGTGGCTGTCAACCTGATCTTTGACATGCACGATGAATACGCCTTCGGCAAGGAGTCGGAAGACCACGTTTTCGTCAAGGGGTTGCGCGATTTGTTTGGCCCGCAGGTCGTGGTCTATTCGCTCGATGCCGCGGGCGCGCGCAGAGCGGGCCGCAGTGTGGATGTGGTCTTGCAGATAGGCTTGAACCAGATCGAGCCGGCTGATGTGTTGTTGCTGGCGGAAGAGCTCGACCTGACCTCAACCGCTGCCGCGAGCATTGGCCTGCTGGAAGACCACTTTCGCCAGGATTGGTTGGTTCGGCTGCTGGCGATGAGCCCGGACGAGGTCAGCGAGTTTTGCGCCAAGTCCGGCGCGAACGAAGCGTCCGTGGGAGCCTTGCAGCGTAAGCTTAAGCTGGTGGCGCGGCGCGGCTACATTACGCCGGAGGCCGAGTACTCACCGATTGACGACATGGTGGCCAATTTCGCGGCGGGACGCCATGTCGTGCTGCAGTTTGGGCAGTACACGGATATACTGGACTACATGCTCGTCGCAAACATCATCACGCGGCGCATTCACAAGGACTACGTCGAGCAGATGGCGAAGTTCGAGCAGACGCACGACCCGGCGCAAAGGCCGCGTCAGTTGATGATTACGATTGAGGAAGCGCACAAGTTTTTGAACCCGGCGGTGGCGCGGCAAACGATCTTCGGCACCATCGCCCGCGAATTGCGTAAATACTCTGTGACCTTGATGGTCGTGGATCAGCGCCCGAGCGGGATTGACGCGGAAATCATGTCGCAGTTGGGCACACGGGTGACGGGCCGGCTGACTGAGGAGCGCGATATCGAGTCGGCTTTGACCGGCGTCGGTGGGCGGCACTACCTGCGCAGCGCGCTCGAGAGCCTCGATACGCGGCAACAGGTCTTGTTGATCGGCCATGCTGTGCCGATGCCGATTGTGATCAGGACGCGCCCATATGATGAAGCGTTTTATCAGGCGGTGGGGTATAAGACCGGCGCGCAGCGGAAGGCGCAGCTGACCCAGGACGTTGTGGATTTGTGGGGCGGCCCGCGCAAGCAGTAATTCTTTATGAACGAAGGGCAATCATGAACTTTCTGGTTACGGGCGGAACGGGTTTCATTGGCGCCGCCCTGGCGAATTATCTGGTGGCGCAGGGCCATCAGGTTCGCGCGATAGATGATTTGAGCGCGGGTAGTGAGCGCGGCGCGCTCGACGCGCGCGTCCTGTTCACGCGCGGCGATGTCCGCGATATTCCGAAGCTGTGGTCACTGTTGAATGGGGTAGACTGCGTTTGCCATCTGGCGGCGCGGGTTTCGGTGCCGGAATCTGTGCTTTATCCAGTTGAATACAACCAAGTGAACGTGGGCGGCACGGTCAGCCTGATGGCGGCTGTGCGCGATGCCGGTGTAAAGCGTGTGGTTTTGGCGTCGTCAGGCGCGATTTACGGGGAACAGCTGCGCCAGCCGATCAGCGAAACGGCGGCCCTCAATCCGCAGACGCCATACGCGGTCAGCAAGCTAGCCGCCGAGCAATATGTGCTCACGATTGGGGCGCTCTGGAAAATCGAAACGGTGATTCTACGCATCTTTAACGCCTATGGTCCCGGGCAGCCTTTGCCGCCGAGCCATGCGCCGGTCATCCCACGCTTCCTCAAGCAAGTCATCACCGGCGGGTCTCTGGTCGTTTATGGCGGCGGCCATCAAACCCGCGACTTCGTGTATATTGACGATGTGGTGCGGGCGATGGCGGCGGCGGCCCAGAAGCCGGGGTTGAACCGGGTGGTTCTCAATGTGGGTAGTGGCACGGAGATGAGTCTTAACCAGCTGATTCGTGTGGTAGAGGATGTGGCCGAGCGGAATGCCCAGCGGATTGACAGGGCACATGAAGGCGGGGGAGTATCGCGACTGGTGGCTGACGTCAGCAGCGCCGGGATGCTCTTGGATTTTGCTCCCCAATCGGACCTACGAGACGGTCTGCGCCGGATGATGCTCAGCGATGAGCATTATGCGGTGAGACAGCCTGTCTTCGGCCTAGCGCCCGGCGCGCATGGGGAGCGCGGCTAGCGTTTGCCGCGGCGGGTTGGCCCAAGTTTGCCTTTCGGCTAATCTGCTCGCAGCAATAGCCGAGCTTTATACGCGTATGAGCGGGCTACTTTCACAGACACCTGCCCAAGTCCGCCAACCGTCAAGCCTAACGTTTGACCAACGGATTCCTAAGCAAGTTACCGCAGGAATGTTGTTCGCTTGCAGCCACCCTTGTACGACCTGTGCCTGTAGCATTCCCTGCGCGACGTAAACGGTGACTAGCTTACTCTGAGGCGATGTCATGATGCTCCTCCGCTGCGGGCGGCGCCACATTTTCGGCCACCTTGCGCGCAAACACCAGATAACCGGTATGCCCGACCATGCGGTCATCTGGGCGCAGGCGTTCCGGCACGATCTTGTAGCGGCGCAACAACAGCTCCTCAGCCTCGATGTTGATCCAGCCTCCTTTGAGCAGCCCATGCAACAGGCTTGAGACTTGATTGGCGGTAGGGACGATGGCGCCAAAGAAGCCACCGCCGCACAGCGCCTGATAGGCCTGCGCAAGATAGTCCTGGGGCTCGCGTACGTCCAAGAATAGGGCATCGGCGTCACGCTCGTCAAAGCCTTCAGCAATATTGCGTAACTTCATGGTGACCGTTTGCAATACGCCGGCGGCTTCGAGATTCTTGCGGGCGAGGCTCTGCATATCGCTCCGTTCCTCGTAGGTAAAGACGTGGCCGTCGGGTTGGACAGCGCGCGCGAGCGCAAGCGTGAGCGCGCCGCTGCCAGTGCCGGCTTCAACAATCCGGGCGCCGCTCGCGGCGCTAAGCTTCAGCAAGATATAGCCGATATCCTTTGGGTAGATGATTGCGGTTGCGCGTTTGATGCGCATGATCTGCTCGAACGCCGAGAGCTGGAGGATGATGTACGGGAAGCCGGTTTGCGTGTGCACGTTGGTGCCGAAGGGCTGGCCGATGATTTGATCGTGGCGCACCAATCCGCGGTGCGTGTGGAATGTAACGCCGGGTGTGAGACGGACGAAAAAGCGCTTGTCATCGGCGCCGATCAGTTGAACGAGTTCATGGGCTTGCGCGTGAGTAGAGGTCATAAGCCCGATTATAAGAGAGGGACAGGTTCGTGGCAAGCCGCGATGCGCTTGAGTCTGACCCTGATTGTGGTTATAATGGTTGCCAAGTCCCCGTAGCTCAATGGACAGAGCAACGGACTTCTAATCCGCAGGTTGCGCGTTCGAATCGCGCCGGGGGCATGATGACAGAACGCCTTTATTACTACGACCCTGGCCTTCACGCTTTTGACGCGCAGGTGCTCTCTGCCGAGGTGCGCGGCGGGCGCGTGGCGGTGACGCTAGATCGAACCGCCTTCTATCCAACCGGTGGCGGTCAGCTGCACGATACCGGCACACTCGGCGGCGCACCGGTGCTCGAGGTCGCCGATGAAAATGGGCAGATTGTTCACTATCTCGCGCGCGAGCCGCTTGGCGCCCGTGCGCACGGCGAGATTGATTGGGCGCGCCGGCGGGACCTCACCGAGCAGCACACCGGCCAGCACATTCTGTCGCAGGCGCTGGTTCAGCTTTATGGCGCTGACACCATCTCGGTGCACATGACCGAAAGCAACTGCACGCTCGACCTGCGGAGACCGCTGACGCCGGACGAGCACACACAGGCTGAGGAGTTGGCTAACGAGATTGTGCGCAGCAATCGCCCGGTGCGCGCTCTGTTTGTCAGTGATGACGAGCTCCGCCAGATGCCCCTCCGTAAGCTGCCGGCATCCAAGTATGACAAGATCCGTATCGTGGAGATTGCAGATTTTGACTGGTCGCCGTGTGGCGGCACGCATGTGCGGGCGACGGGCGAGGTGGGTTTGATTAAGATTGTGCGCGCTGAACGCCGGGGTAGTGAACAACGTGTCGAGTTCGCTTGCGGAAGGCGCGCCCTGCACGATTACCGCTGGAAGAATCAAGTGGTCGTGTCCATAGCCGCTCAATTGACCGTGAAGGATACTGAGCTAGCTTCGGCCGTTCAGCGGATGGACGATGAGAATCGGGACATGCGACGCCTGATCAGTGGCTTGAAATCGGAGCGGCTCGATTACGAGGCTCAAGCCCTCTGGGCGTCGGCGCCGTACGATGGGCGAGCGCGCCGGGTCGAGCACGTGTTCAGCGGGCGCCCACCGGAAGAAGTTCGCCAACTGGCCATCCGATTGAAAGATAGGCCACAGACGATTCTGCTGTTTGCCGTGTCGGGCGACAAATCTCATATCATTTTTGCGCGCTCGGCTGATGTCGCGGTTGATATGGGTCGGGCGGTGCGCGAGGTCAGCGCGCTATTTGGCGGACGGGGCGGCGGCCAGCCGGAGATCGCGCAAGGCGGTGTCGTCGCCGGCAGTGATCTGCGGGAGGTGCTCACGGCCGCCCGCGAAAAGATTCAGTAGATAGGATCGAGTGCGATGCGTTCGCTTATCTTGAACAAGGCACTGTGGAGCCTGTCGTTAGGGCACTTCAGTATTGACCTATACGGCGGAGCTATGCCGATAGTGATGGTCTATCTAGCCAGCACGCTCCATCTCAGTATTGGGCAGGTGGGATTGGTATCGGCGGTGTATTCGATCTGCTCGTCCATCTCTCAACCCTTGTTTGGCTACTGGGCGGACCGTTGGGGGGGACGATGGTTCGCTAGCGGCGGGCTGGCGTGGATGTCCATCTTTCAAGGGCTTATAGGCTTTGTGCCCGACTACACGACGTTGTTGATCGTCGCGCCGCTGGCTGGATTCGGCTCGGCTGCGTTCCATCCTCAAGGCGCATCCGGCGCCAGCCACGCCAGCGGAGATCGCAAGACCGCCGGCATGGCGATATTCCTGCTGGGAGGCAACGGCGGCTTTGCTTTCGGACCCTTAATCGCCGCTGGTATCCTTGGCCTGCTTGGCCTCCACGGCACCGCGGTCATGGCCTTGTTCGGCTTGGCTATCGCCCCGGTGCTGTTTGCGCTGCAAGGGCAGACAAAGCATTCGCATGGGGGTACGGCACCGGCCCGCAGCGGCGCGCGTATTGAGCGTAACGCGGCATTTACGCGGTGGAGCATCATAGCCCTGGTGTTGGTGATGTCGTTGCGGGCGTGGGTTCAATCAGCCGTCTCGTTTTATGCGCCGCTATTCTTCACGTCCGTGGCCGGCTTCAGCGTGTCGCTAGCCAGCCAGCTTTCATTTGTCATCTTGCTGATGCTCGCCATCGGATCTTTGGCGGGGGGTTTTGCGGCTGACCGCATTGGCGGGCGCACGGTGATGATCGTGTCGTTTTTGATCTCCGCGCCGGTTACTTTTGTGATGTTTTCGTTGCACGACGAGCGAGCGTTTCTCGTTGCGCCGCTACTCGGCTTTATGGCGGGCGCAGCATGGCCGCCGACCATTGTGTTAGCGCAGGAACTCTTCCCGAAGAATGCCGCTGTGGCGTCCGGTCTTGCGCTAGGCTTTACGTTTGCGATGGGAGGGCTGGGCACAGGGTTGACCGGCTATCTAGCCGAACCCGAACGGCTCGGCCTCGCCAACAGCCTGTTACTGCTGTCGGCGACGCCGATACTGGCTGCGGTGTGTACACTAGGACTGCCAAGCCATAAGGCGGTGGCTAAAGCGGCTACGGCTGCGCGCGAGGCGAATAAGGGCGGCGCTGTGCTCGGTGAAGCCGCCGGCCGCTAGGCGCCATTAGGAGACGTCATGGATCAGATAACCGAGCATGTCTATGTACACCAAGACAGCCGAGACACGAATCTAGGCGTTATCATAACTGCCGATAGGCCCATCCTGGTGGATAGCCCGATGCTGCCCGCAGACGCGCGCCAATGGCGGGACGCAATTCAGCGCCTGTCACTCGCACGCCCCTTATACATTATCAATAGCGATCACCACATCGGCCATGCGCTGGGCAATTGGGCGTTCCCGGATACGCCGGCTATCGCGCATCGTCACGCAGCCCATCTGATGCTGGAAAAATACGATAGCACATTTCGCTCAAGGCTGGTTGATTCGTTCCGGGCGACTGAGCCAGAGGTCGCGGCCGATCTAGAGACGATCGCGATGCCGCGTCCGCGGCTCGGCGTGGTAGACGAGATGGAGTTGAACATCGGCGATCTACTCATCGAGCTGATTCATGTTGGGGGACACACACCCGGCACACTCATGGTCCGAGTGCCTGCGGACGATGTGGTGTTTACCGGCGATGTTGTAGTACAGGGGCGTTATCCTGGCCTCTCGGATGCGAACAGTCTGCAATGGCTCGCGGCCCTTGAGAAGATCGTTCGGTTGCATGCACGCTACATCGTCCCCGGTCACGGCCAGAGCGCGACGATCCAGACCTTGCAGGATATTGATGGCTTCATCCGCTATATCCGAGAATCCGTTAGCGCCTATTATGCCACCGGCTTGAGCCGCAAGGATGTCGTCTCAAGGATCAGAGCAGTAGAAGGCTTTACCATCGAGGATAGCGACCAGGCTCGTTCTGAACAGCGCCTCAAGTCTAGTGTGCAACGCGTTTACGATGAGTTGAAAGAGCGTGACAAGGAGATTGAGAAGGCGCGTTCCGATTAGAGACGAACATCCGGATTGAGAAGCGCTTGGCCGAGGGAGCAAGGAGGGTGACTAGACCCTCCTTGCCCCTCTACCAAAAGGAGGAGAAAACGGAAAGAAGGCAAGTTCGAGCAAACAAAAAACCCAGAAGAAAGTCGTTTCTGGGTAACGGCTTTCTCCTTAAAGCCTACGAGGTTAGCTGTCGGGTTTGCCTCCGCTTGTCAAGGGGAAATTTTGGCAAGGGTGGTATTATTGTGGGAGTAGCGTCTGCCTTGTGGTGGGCCAGAAAATGATAGGCGCGCCGACATCCGGCGAGAAAGCAGTCTCCATCGCATGCAAGCTAGGAAAGCAACGTGTGTCGCTTTTAGCAATATCGCCCTCATCAAATAATCACAATGTAACACCACTCATCTTAACCGCACGACTCTGGCTGGGGCGGGTAAAGGTGTCTGTAAAGCAGCCAGTCGGGGGTGTTGTCACAACAGCACGGGCTTACAGATAAAAAATCCCTTGTTTACCGAGGTGAAGTGAAATTGGCCTGCACCCGACTACCTATCGGTATTCACACCTTATCCTCCTCTGTACTGGGAGGAAGGCAACCCGCGAGGGATGTCGGTTTCGCCTCTGTGGCCGGTGGTTGCTGTGGAGCCGCACTTGACTCCTCCCCTCGGAATCCGACTCAATCGCGCTAGAAACCGACGGGGCAGTACGATGGGAATCCCCTCGCAGTTGCCCAGTCTGAGCAGGTGCTGATCGCTAGATACAACATAATCCACCTGACCCTCGACCGCACAGGCGAGGGTCAGGTGGAATCATACTGAACCGCGTGTAGCTCTAGGTGGGCCGGCGTCAGGTAAGTCGCCAGCGCCAAAGCGTCCACCAACAGGGCCACCTCCTCGTCGCTGAACTGGTGATATTTGCGAATGCGCGGGTAGGCCAGCACCCGTCGCAAGTCGTCCAGGATCGACTGAGAGGTCACCAAGTCCAATTGACCATCGCGCTAAGCCGCCAGCACTTGGGCGGGGTGTTCGTCAGTGCGGATCGTCGTGCTCACATACTGGCCGACATCCAAGACTGCGCGCATACGCCCATCGGGTTAAGCCCTCGACCCATTGTGCGAGCGCCGCGTGCGACGCAAGTCGGTCAAGGCCGCGCAAGTCGCGCCCGCGGCAGAGGTCGGGCGCGACTTACGTTCGCTGTTGAGCCGTCTCCAGGAGCGTAAAGACCTGCTGCTTGGCCAGCCGTTGCCAGGTCTGGTAATCCTCGATCGAGACGATCACCGCCATTGGCCGGCCGGAGCGCTCAATGACGAATGCATCTTTCTTATAGAAGGCTTCTTCGATCAGCTTGCCCAGACTGCGCCGGGCCTCGAAGGCGCCCACCGTCTTTTCCGTGACATGAGTAGCACAAATATCACAGACGCCGTAGCTCTTGTCCAAGGGCCCGTGTCTCAGAAGAGTGGCCCATCAGGCCTTCTCCCTTTGACCAATTTGACCCATAATACACAGGGCCACAGCGCGGCGAAAATAACATGCTTGATGCTCTAGTTGACCAGCGGTGCCGTCGAGGATGAGTTTGCCATGATTGAACCTGATGAAATCATCAATATGTCGCAGGAGTTGAAGGTTCACGAATCAAACGTTCAGCGCGACTACATATTCGGATGGACGCTTGCTGGCATTTACGCGGCAAGCGATTTAGGCAACCATCTCGTGTTAAAGGGAGGCAACTGCCTTCGCAAAGCCTATTTTGAAGCGGCACGTTATTCACCGGACCTGGATTTCGCAACGACGGGAGAGCTTTCGCCAGCTTACTTGGCTTCCGAACTAAACCAGGTGTGCGATTTCACCCAGGCCAACACCGGAGTCGAGTTTTCGAAGGATCGCACCCGGGTTGAAGAGAAAAAGGGCGCCGATTCGTCGAACCACGTTCTCGAAGCGCGAATCTATTTTCGTGATTTCTTTGGCGAAGAGAGCGAAGTCATACTCAGCGTCAGGATGGACGTCACCGAATTCGAAAAAATATTCCTGCCGGTTCAGACCCGGCATTTGATACATCCATACTCAGATCACTCGCTTTGCATCGCTCCGCTAAGATGTCTCAAATTGGAGGAGATGCTCGCTGGAAAGCTCAAGTGCCTGCTTCAGCGCCGCCATGTAGCGGACCTATTTGACTTCGTGAATGCAGTATTTGTCACGCCGTCGCTTGAGATAAATCAGGCGGAGGTGGTGGCGACCTTCTTGAAGATGACCATCTTTGCATCGGGGCCCGGCATCGTTAAGGACTTGTTCGTCAACCTTCCGTTTCAGATCCTTCAATCTCTGTGGGATAAGTACGTAGTCTGTCCCAGTGGCGCTATGATTCATTTCGATAATGCCGTCGAACGATTCAGGGCAACGGTCGAGTCCATGTTTGGGTCGTTTCCCGCGGCGCATGGCGAGTTTGCGTTTTTCCCCTCCCACATGCGCAACCCGATCATGGATGCGGGCTATAACTTGACACTGCTGCGGATCATGTATGACGGGACAGAGCGGGAGGTTGAACCGTATTCGTTAAAGTACAAGATACGGCGCGACGGCGTCGCACGCGAGTATCTGTACGTGTATGATCGAACCGGTGGGCGCAGTTCCGGACCCAGCATCAAGTCGTTGGTCCACCCGAACATTGGATCTATTACAAACACCGATATTCAGTTCGAGCCCCGTTTCGATGTTGAGCTATCAAAAGCAGGACAATACTTCAAAGAAGCATTCTTTCATGGCTCGCCCGGCCCGCGGATCTCAAGAACTTTAACAAGCGCCAGGTACGTAATCGAGTGTCCGCTTTGCACCAAGCACTTCTACCGAAATGAGTACGACACCAAGCTGAACCCTCACAAAGACCAATACGGTAACCGATGCTTGGGCAGGATCGGTTATTTGGTCTAATGGCCTCCCAGACAGCATCGGTTGTATCAGCGTCATCAGTCACAACCAGCGTTATCTCAACTGCAACCAATGCAACAAATTTGACTCTTGACAAGGCATTTCCAATCGCCTAAAGTGGAATCGTGAAGCGATTTCTGAATGCATCAGAGGTGGCCAGGCTCCTGCAAGTTGACCGTGCAACAATCACGCGCTGGATTAAGAGAGGCGTGTTAGACGCAGGGCGCATCGGTCGTTCGCGCTGGCGTATTCCGCTGTCGTCGTATGAACCGCTCATCAAGAAAGGCACATGAAAGTTGTTAGCTTCTCGATTTTCAAGGGTGGGACCGGCAAGACCACCTCGACCGTCAATACGGCGGCGGCGCTCGTTCACAAAGGCCAGCGGGTCCTGCTGGTCGACCTCGACCAACAAGCTTCGGCCACACGGTATGTAGACCTCGATCCGGAACAATCCCCCAACCTGTACGACGTCTTCCTGGGCACGAAACCTGCGGCACTCGCCATCCGTAAAGCCAATTGCGGGGTGCACGTGCTGACCTCGCACGTGCTGATGGCGGCCATTGAGGAAGCCTTGGAGCCAGGAGATGAACTGAAGCTATCGCACCTGCTCACGCCCCTCAAGCCCAGCTACGACTTTATCCTGATCGACAACCCGCCCGGCAAGGCGATGCTTGCGTTCAATGGACTCGCGGCGGCTGACCTGATTATCATCCCCGCTTCCGCCGAACGGATGGCGGTCGATGGGGTGGCCGACCTGATCAACCACGTGCAGAAGATCATGTGGAACAAGTTTGCGCTGACCCACCAGGAGCTGCGCATCCTGTTCACGATGTACCGGGCGACCACCTCGCATTCCCCCGCCATCGTCGCCAATGCGCAGAAGATCTGGCGCGATAACGTGCTGAACGTCAAGATCCCCCACGCTATTATCTTCTCTAAATCGTACGATGCGAAGCAGCCGATCGGCGCCCTCGCGCCGAAGCATCAAGGGGCCATCGCCTACGAGGTGTTAGCCGATTGGTTGATTGACTATGAAAAGACCGCGCGTTAGCGATTTTGATCCGCAGGCCACGCCACCGCTGAGTTCGCCGATGGATGACCTGCCCGCGATCGAAACTCCGAAAACGGAGACCCCGGATCGCTCAGGGGTCTCTGCTGTTATCCCCATACAACCCATCGGGGTATCTGTCGCGAATGAAACACCGTTCGTTTCAACCAACGAACCCGCCAACGCACGAACGAAGGAACGAAGGAAGATTCGCCACACCTTTGACATTCTGGCCGATCAACTCTTGTCGTTACGAGAAATCGCCATTGCGCGCGAAAAGACCTTTGGCCAGCGGGTACTGTTAGGCGAGTTGATGCAGGAGGCACTCGACCTATTTATCGCAAGGGAGCGAAACAAGGAATAAACGAACGTTCGAACGAACGACCACCATGAAACCGATCGGGAGCATCGTCAGACAGCGGGTCGAGCGCATCCTCATCGAAAACGAGATGCTGCGGGCTGGGTTCGCAGCCTTGCCATACGTGGTTCTGCGGGATACGCGGCTGTCCATCGGCGCGCGGTTAACCTATGCCGTGCTCCTGTCCTATGCGTGGCAGGAGGCATCTACCTTTGTGGGGCAGCGGCAGATGGCGCGCGACATGGGGCTCAGCGAACGGCAGCTCCAGCGCTATTTGTATGAACTGCGAGACAGGCAGTACATTGAGATTTCACGGGCGGATCGGCGGTTCAACAACACCTACCTGATCAAAGATGTCAAGACCAAGCTCAAGGCCAAGCGTCGTGCCGGAGGCGACAGCGGTGTCGTATCGGAGACGACAGCGGTGTCCGCTCTGATACGACGCGCGCGTCCGCTCCTACGATAGTAATAGACTCAGCAACTGAGACCCATCCCATAGACTCAGGCGGAAGCGATTTTGAAAATGGGGAGCAGAGCAAAATGGCTTGAGACGATAAGGCTCTCGGCGGTGATTGAACAGGCAGGGTGTTTGAGTAGCCTAGTTGTTCAGTGGGGATGGTGCGCCCGTGTCTCCACAACGGCACGGGGCCGGGGAGCGCCAGCCAACGCCTCCACGTGAGCCCCAAAGGAAGCGGCGCCCATACGGTGACGCGCGATCAGCCCGGCTGTACCGGATTTTACGCCATCTCTCAAGCTGGCTGTTTCTCGACCGATCGTCAGGCGTCCTCCATGCGGTTGTCAGGCCGCCGCGCCCCCGACTGACCCTCAACGATTGGACCGATGACCCATTGAAGGATGCAGGCTTGAGCGGGGGGCACCCCGGCCTCCGCCTGCGGGGGACCGCCACAGCGGTGGCTTCATTCTATTGGCAGGCGCTGGGGTGAGCGCCGCGGTGGGCGCCTGTAGCGATGGGCAGTGCACGACATGGACAATACATGCCCCGCGCCTGCGGCCAAGCCGCGCCCGGTGCGTGCATCGCGTCCACCGCTGAGCCGATCGGCTTGGGCGCACGGACACGGAAGTGCATTGGGCCCGTTGTAACCCGCTGTGCCGTCTGCCCTCATCCTTCCATGACAGCTCGAGCGCCTGAGCGCACAAGCGTTGGACCGGATCGCACAGGGCCTGGTCCTACCCATCGCCCGGAGCGCCTTTCAGCCACGAAGACAACGTGGGAAGGGGAGCAATGTTTCGCCCGGGGCTGAGAGCGCCTGATCTACCGCACGCCGAACCCCCGTTGTCCGCTACCGATCCGCGCTGCCCGCCTCCCTCTTCATCCTATCTTCCCATTGCATGAGTCGCCTATCACCCGCCGGCGATACCGGAGGAGAGAATGGCAAGCCATCGGGTCGATCACACCGCCGCGTATGTCAGCGCGCTCATCGCAGACCGAGATGGATGCTCGCTGGCCATCGGTATTTGGAACGGCAGTGACCCAGGAAGACTACCTGGCACACGCTCATCAGATCCTTGCTCGATGCTGACTGGGTCCGACGTCAGTTATTGATCGGGATCCTCCATTTGGCTTGGTTGAAGTGATAGAGGTCATTGACGGTGATAATGACGTACTGAACTGTCCGGTCGGTTAACGGGCCGAAGTAGCCCACGTTCCAGCCACTGTACCCGGGTGGTGCATAACGCTCGCCCGGTGCGATACTCGCCGTGTAGACATTCTCATGCGTAGGACAGTTATTGGACGCATTTAGCCCCACCAATGCCCATGCCCTGCCGGCGTTGTCCTGGAGGCCGAACTGACTCGAACGGATCGACACCTGAATAGTGGATGCTGATAGGTTCTCCAAATAGAACTTCACGCCAAGACTACAATTCACACTGTCATTGAAAAGCACGCTGGCCAAGGTGAGAAGCACACTATCTGTCCGCCAACTTTGCCCAACTTCCAGCAGGGTTGCGGGCGCGGTGTTAAGCACGCGCGTGGGCGTTGGTAGCAGGGTCGGAGTAGGTGGCGTTGTGGGGGTCGCTGTCAACGCTGGGGCAAGTGTGGGGGTGGCTGACATCTGAACCATCGGGGACGGCATGATGGCGCCGGGCGGTTGGGTCACGACGATCACGATGGGTGTCGCCGCTGCGGGCCCCGCAGGTGCAACAGGCGCAGCGGCCCTTCCCCCTACGATGAAGCCAACCAAGGCGCCGACAGCGACGAGCAGAAGGACGCTCAGCACCGCGATGATCAGGATCAGGCGACGGCTAAGTCCTAAATTTCGCGCGAAATTTGCGGTATCGACTGTCGAAAAATCAGGAGTGCATCGGCCGAATTTCGCGCGAAGAATTGGGCATGCACACCTGCGCTTTTGAAGCCTCCGGTACGATTGTGTTGTATCATTCGCACAGGA
>JACQEC010000256.1 GCA_016200765.1 Chloroflexota bacterium
ATTGCGCCCGCGCTGCCTCACGGACTCGCGTTGCTTAATGAGGTCTCTGAAGCCGACCAATTCCACGATGCGACGCGAGAACGCAGGGCCTAAACCAAGAACTGCGTCCGATGGTCGGCAATGCGCCGGTTGGTGTTATTGAAATGGCCTTTACATTCGTCTGCGGACAAGGCGACGCTTGACGAATCGGCGCCCGGAAGTCTGCGGAGCCGCTTTATCTTCCGTCGTTGTTCCCATGTTTCAAGCCAATCCCCAACGGGGCTTCGGAGCAGCGCCTCGAGAAATCCCTTGACAGCCTGCACTGGGCGTCCGAGTCTTATCTCGATCGGACCAGTGGGGGCACCCTCCGCCGCCGGTAAGAATTCAAGCGCCCATCGGTTCAGCGCGCGCATCTCGCGATAAACGTCCAGCCCATACAACGGAATCATTTGCACAAATTCACGCGCCGTGAAATACGAGCGATCGTTCAGCGTGAGCGCGTTTGCGCTTAGCAGATAGTTCGGGCAAAGTTCGTCGTGAAGGAGGCGAGCGAAACGCACCAGTATGACAAGCAACATCCGTGTCAGCCAGACGCGCCCGTGAGCCGTAACGATAAAGAAGTCCATATCGCTGCCCGGCTTCATATTGTGCATGGAGAGCGATCCTGTGACGGCGACCATGCGGACGAATGGCACGTGAGACATAATGGCCGCCCACCGCTTGGCCCGACCCCAAATCTTGGCGGCGTCTTGGCGGCGCTGCAGCGTCGTTTCAATTACCGGGTATCGGCCCGGCAGGCAATAGAGGCCGTCGTGGCGCACCCAAGCCGTCCCATCGTGGCGATCGAGTGCGGCTCGCACGTCTGCTACTGACGCTGCAACTTCAAGATAGCGATGAATATCCAGAGGCGTGATGGCCTGATCGAACAGGTCGGCATAGGCAATCGTTCGCCGAATCGCCTGAATCATTGGATCGCTGAGGCCAGACTCAAGCGGTGATGGTGTTGAGTTGCCATTATCAGTGAGCATGAATTACATGAGAGTGAGAGAGGCCCCTGGTGGACGCAAGTCGGTGCGCGTCGCGCCGGGGGAAGTGAGAGTCAACGGTTAGTCGGCCACGAGAGCGCGAATATGCTGATTGACTTCGTCCTCGGTGAACAAGCCTTCGACGCGATAGGTGACTATGCCCGAGCGGTTGATGAGAAATAACCATGGTTCCGTCGTCAGGCCGTACGCTTGCATTGCCGGCGCATAGTGCCAAGCTGTGGTCGCGGGATTGGGCAGGCCGTCGAAGACTTCAACGTGCACGAAATTGATGGTTTCGCCATACCTCTTTTGGAGGGCGCTCGCGATTTCGTAGGCTGGCCCGCAGAAGCGCGTCTGGCAAAAGGCAGGGGTTGCAAATAGCAGCGCCGTGGGCTTGCCGCTGTTGAGTGCTTGGGCCAGGCTCTGCCGATAAAACGCAGCGTTGGGCGTGACGGCGGAGGTCAGCCGGCGGAGGTCATTGCCGACCGCCGCAACACTCAGCGTCTCGACTGACGGCGCCTTCTGGCCCGGTTTAACGGTATTGGATGAGGCTGTCACATGGAAGCCCAGTCGTCGAATAGCCGCGCCGTCACCAGCCAGCCTTGCCTGCACTTCAACACCCCAATCGCCCGAGCGCGTGAATTCGCGTTCCTGCGCCCAGATTGCGGTCAGGCCGTCCGGGGTCTGCAGACGAACAGCGTCGGCTTCCGATTCAAGAACGGGCCTATTTAGGTCGCCAAGGTCGTAATAGTGGAAGTGCACCGTGGCGTCGAGCAGGGCTTGATTGTTTTTGAGCAGGCCAACTGCGAACCGATTCGGCCCGACGATCAACTCGGATGGGACGAGCACAATCTGAATATCAGCGTTGGCTTGCAACGGGTCAATGTGAGGTTGGCTATGACCATCGCTGATTCCTGCGACGCGAGGCGGAACCTGATCGGGCACAGGCGCTGTGGAGGACGCGGGAGAACTGGCGTCACAAGCGACCAGCGCTAGCAGTACCAGAATAAGCACGAACGAACGCTTCATGATAATGTGAGGGTTCTGTTTCAAGCCGACTTTGGGTCTGTGCGGCGGGTGTGTATTCCTGTATGACGACGATGCCGCACTTTAACGCTCCTCTATCCGGCGCACCCGCAGGCGCCGTTCGCCCTGCCTGCGCCTACCCTTGCGGCGCTCTCGGGCACGCCGATCACCAGCCCCCGGAGCGAGCAATGCGCGGTCGCGCTTCCGGCGACTGGACTGTCGCCGGTCGCTGCGGCGGCGCTCGGTCCGGCGACGGTTGCTGTTGCGGCGTCGAGTCGCGGCCGATTGGGGCGAGCCTGTAGGTCCGACCGGTGCGATGGCCGTTTCCGATTCGGCTATCGCGGCGTGTGCCACCTCAATCAACTCGACCTCGGTGCATCGAATCTGCCATTCTTGTATAAACGCGTGGAGGCCGTTCACGATGGCGTCAAAATCGTAATTGAGGGCTGCCTGCTCTCGCGCACACTGCTGAAGCGCTAATTCCTCTTCCAGGGTCATGGCGCCCTCCGTGCATCCACGAATCGAGTGGTTGTAACGGGCTGGTCTGCCTTTTGCAAGAAGGCCTCCAGCCGATCAACCGCGTCAATGCTGACAAATCCTCCGTCTCCGGCGATAGATGACATGCCGTCGCGCCGAAGGAGCGCTTCAATGGCTTTACCGGTTGCTAATTTGCCGTACGGCCAAAGACGAAGCACAGAACCATACTGATTGAAGAGCGCGCCGGTCACCGCGCTGACTGCCGCCAAGCCAGAATCTGATTTGCTTTCAACTTCGACCTCGCAAAGCCGTATGGACAAATCTTGGACATGATAGGCTACACAGTCCACGGCAAGCTCCGCAAGGACTGTATTTTCTTCGCCGCTAACACTCCTGATTACGCGCGCTGTTTCGCGCTCTTGAATAACCACCAAGCCCATGTTTCTAAGCGTGGCGACAGGGTCTTGGGCGTCTGCCAGGGAGGCAACGGAA
Organism: Chloroflexota bacterium; assembly: GCA_016200765.1. Classification (GTDB taxonomy): domain Bacteria; phylum Chloroflexota; class Anaerolineae; order JACRMK01; family JACRMK01; genus JACQEC01. The sequence continues at coordinate 3,000 of JACQEC010000256.1, forward strand.
AAGGCGTTGATACCCGAGTGAATTAATTCATCCGTGATCGTCTCGACTGCTTCGTGGGACCACGGTAAGTCTAATTCTGAGCGGGTCACCGCACCCCAATCGTTGGATTGCGCGCTGCCCTTGAGCGTTATGCGATAGGCGGTTCCGCGCCTTCTCGTGCGGAGTGCGATCTGAAGTGATTCCAACGTACTATCTGGCAGGTCGTAGTGCGTATCGTGAATATGGAGTGTTTCGGGATGCGACAAGCGATAGCCCGCCGCCGAGTCCATAGCCGCGATAGCCTTCGCGATACTTTGGGGCGCTGATGAGCGTATCAGCAGCGCCGTCTCTATCTCTAGAGCCACGACGCCGTTAAACGTACCGCCAAATTGCCATCGCGGCAACGGCCACAACGAGTAGGACTGCGTCGCGCCTTCCCGTGCGACGCAGACGATCTTGCAGGCTCGACACCTCAGCCATTTGGCCCGCAGTAGGCGGTGCGCCGGAGGCGGTGATCTCCGCGCCGAGCGCGCCCAGTCGGCGAGTGGTTGGATTGATGACCGCGAAGCCTTCTGTACCCGCGCCGATGGCCGCCAGCGCGCCAAGCGTCAGGATCAGCCCCTGGCTTGTGGTGATCCAGTTAATTTGAAAGCCGCCAGAGTCACGCCAATACAGCAGGAGACCAGCAAGGATAGTCAGCAACGCTGCTGTGGCGACGGTCGCCGGGAAGTTGCCAGCCAGCAAGCGCTGCATGAATTTCTGGCTGTTGGGCGCCGTCGCCCTCACTGTGGGCTCGATGTAGCCGGCGACCATGATGGCGGCGCCGACCCAAAACACGCCGGCCACTATATGGATCAGGCGAAGCACGAGCATAATACCATCCATGTCAAAACCCTCCCCTAGCTTCTTTGGTTGATGATGCGCATTGCGGCGCACGATGCTGTGCAAATTTGACAGTCCATAGGCGTGATGTTACTATCGGACTATTGGCTCAATGCCATGGGCAACAGGCCCTATCTCAAAATTCCCACAGGAGGAGATTCACATGCTGTATAGAAGTACAATGGCAGCCGCTGTACTCGTAACAACACTTTTGGCATTAGCCGCGTGTGGTGGGCCGAGCAGCGGTGGAGCGCCCACATCTGCAACATCGGTCAGCTCGGGCGCCAAGTCTATCGTGGTGTCCGCAACAGAATTCAAGTTCGACCCACCCGACCAGACGTTCAAAGCCGGCGAAAAAGTTAAGATTTCACTGACGAACAAAGGCGCGGTGATCCACACATGGATCTTACTGGGCGCGGACGGTAAGGAAATAATCAAGCTTAAGGCCGATCCGGGAAAGACAGACGCCAAGGAATTCACAGCCCCGGCTGCCGGCAGCTATCAGATTGTGTGCGACGAAGCCGGCCATAAAGAATCAGGCATGGTAGGCAAGGCTACGGTTCAATAAACCGCGCAACTTCAGCTCGGTGCTGCAAATCCCCGCAACAACGTTGCGGGGATTTTGTTTGATGATGTGTCGCGCCTGGCCGACGCTATGCGTGCCGCGGTACTTGAAAGCGGTAGAGGGTGTAAGCTTCATTGGGGCCAGTGCCGGCCTTCGCAACGGCAGGACTATTGGTCGGATGCGTATTGGCGACAGCAAGCTTTTGCGAGAGGGACTGAATCTGGCGGTCGCAATAACGAAGCCGAACCGAGCTGTCGCGATAGCCGTCGGCTTGCGCCAGAACACAGTGAAAATCATGGCGCGCGGCCAGCCAAAGGCCAATCCCCATGCGCTTACATCCCCGCTCGTACGCTGAATGAATGGCATAGCAACGTCGCGCTTCTAGTATGCGGTGTGCCGCGCCGGGGAAATCAGGCACGAGGCTTAGCACCCGTTCGAGTTTATATACGGCGTCTTGCCAGCTCCGCTGTTCGATTGCGGCGCACGCATCGTCGTACAGTTGAGCGACACGTCGCCTTTGACCCCAGGTCAGTTCAGACATCACAGGCTCTTCGCAACTTTCGACATGTAGGTTTGCGGCCATCGCCGGCGTAATGTGCTGCGCGGCACCGGCGGTCTCCGTTCCGGTTGTCCACGATGGCGTGTCGGCGCTACGATAGCCAGATCGTGCTCAGTGCGACCTCTAACGCGGCGCTTTGCGTCATTCTCCCGGCAAGGGACGGCAGGTCGCGCGATCTGTCGTCCGCGAGCCTATTGTAACATGGTTTGACGGTCTCCGTCTACTGGCGTGAGAATGTTACCGGACGACGTTCGATGTCTGCGGCAGGGACTACACGCCCAAGACCTGTCTTGCGATGACCATCCGCAAGATCTCGCTAGTGCCTTCGCCGATAGCCATCAGCCGCTGGTCGCGATAGATGCGCTCGACCGGAAAGTTCGCGGAGTAGCCGTAGCCGCCATGTATCTGAATCGCATTGTAACATACCCGCTCCGAGACCTGACTAGCGAACAACTTCGCCATGGCGGCCATCTGAGTAAAAGGCTTGCCCTCGTCCTTCAGATAAGCTGCCTCATACACCATGAGGCGCGCTGCTTCAATTTCTGTTGCCATGTCGGCGAGCATATGCTGAATCGCCTGATGTTGCGAAATGGCTTTGCCAAATGTGTGCCGTTGTTTGGCGTAGCTAAGCGTCTCATCAAAGGCTGCCTGCGCCAAGCCGACACACAGTGCTCCGATCCCAATACGCCCGCCATCGAGCACGGATAGAGTTTGCTGTAGGCCGTTGCCGCGCACACCAATAAGGTTCTCAAGCGGTACCCGCACGTCGCTGAGCGACACGGCGTGGGTAGGCGAGCCCCTTAGCCCCATCTTTTTTTCGGGGGGAGCAATCGTGACCCCCGGCGCTGAGGTGGGCACGACAATCAAGCTGAGGGTGTGCGTGCCGCTCCCGGGCTCCGTCCGTACCAATACGACCATCAGATCGGCTACCGAAGCGTTGGTCGTCCACATTTTCGAGCCGTCTATGATCCACGAATCTCCCTCCGGAACGGCCGTGGTCTTGACGCCGCCGGCGAGATCCGAGCCGGCGCCGGGTTCCGTCAGGGCCAACGCACCGAGCCGGCCCGCGCCAGACGCGAGGGGGCGCAGAAACGCTTCCTTCTGTGCGTGCGTTCCGAAGAGAGCGATCGGCGCGCACGCGAGGCTATTGTGAGCCGCGACGGAAAGCGCCGTGCTGCCGCACCCCCAACCGAGTTGCTCAATAGCAAGCGCGGCCTCAAAGGCGCTAACCCCTGCGCCTCCATATTCCTCTGGAGTCGTCAGCCCAAGCAATCCAAGCGGCCCCATCTTGCGCACGGCGACCCAATTGAACGCGCCTGAGTGGTCTACGTCGGCGGCACGGGTTTTGAGTTCCGCCGCTGAATACTCATGAACCGTTTGCTTGAACAACTTTTGTTCGGCAGAAAGCGTAAAATTCATAGAGAACTCGGTTGGATGCCTCGCGAAGAGGACTTCACGCGAAGCGAGCCAGGATGATTCCCAATTCGTATAGTACGATGATGGGCAGCGCGACTATGGTTTGGTTCAAGGGATCGGGAGTGGGCGTGACCAACGCCGCTATGACGAACGCGAGGACGATTGCAAAGCGCCGGAACGAGCGCAATTGGGGCACTTTGACCAATCCAACCTTCGCTAGAAAGAAAATGACCAGCGGCGTCTCAAACGTCAGGCCGACCCAGAATAAGACACTGGTCACAAAGTTGATATAGTCACCGATGGAAGGGAGCGGCTGGGCAATGTTGGAACCAAAGGTAAAGAGGAATTGCAGCGCAAATGGCAGCATCAAATTGTAGGCGAAGGCGACGCCTGCAACAAAGAAAAATCCGACCGCCGGCAGCAGGAGATAGGCATAGCGCTTCTCGTTGGGCAATAGCCCGGGCAATAGAAACGCGAACAGTTCGTAAATTACCAGCGGCATCGCCAGACCCACGCCGGCATAGACATCAACCTTAAACGTAGCCACAAACATTTCGGTCGGCTTGGTAAAAATCGGTTGGATCTTCTCGGCCGGCAGGACGTAGGTTACGGGGAGACGGGTGCCGGCGGGAATGGTGACCGTGACGGAGACGGCTTCCGACGAACCGGGCGGTGCGACCGTCGTGCTGATCGCCACACTCTGGGTCAGCTCGAGCTCGGAGGTGGTCTGGCGTGTTGGCTTCTGCACCTTGCTCAACGGCGCCAGCAGAAGGTCAAAGATTTGATCTGAGAACGTGAACGTTAATAGAACGGCAACACCTACTCCTATCAGCGCGAAGAACAGGCGCTGGCGCAGCTCGGTCAGGTGCTCGGAGGCGGCATAAAGCAGTTGAATACCGTTGTAGAGCGGGCTTTTCTCGTGAGTCCAGAGCCGTCGCGCGGTGTCTAAACTGAGCGCCTCTGCGCCATGCTGGCTGCGCGAAAAGTTCGTCCAGGTCAGCCACAGTGCCTCAAGGCCGGCTGGCAGCTTTTTGGGTCCGATCACCAAGATCGCCACCAAGATCAGCAAGACGATTGAAAGAGCATCACCCATGCAAATCCATCCAAAGGAACCGCAGGTAGGCAG
>JACQEC010000240.1 GCA_016200765.1 Chloroflexota bacterium
AGCCGACGCCAACCTCCGACCAGACAAAGCGGCTAATGCTGGCCGCCGACGACTCGACCACCGTCAGGTCGTGATAGATTTCATACGCGCCCAGCACCTGCGGCGAGCCCATCGGCCGCAGGGGCACGTAGACCTCTAGCAAGCGCTGGCTATGCGCGCCGGCCTGTTGCGCGTTTTCGGGCTTGTCCAGCGTCGAAATATCTGTGGCAATCTGCCCCTTAAGGGCCTTAGCCAGTTCGTCAGAGAGCGGGTAGCTCTGGCCCACCAGGTCTTGCTGGTCGGAGTAGAGCAGCAGCCCGTCGCGGCTCCAGATTTTGACGCGCACGATGTGCTCGTGGAGGATGTTCTGGCGAATGAGCGCATCAATCTCTGCGTAGCGCGCCGGGTCCAGCGGCGCGGTCAGGTCGGTCTTTTCCAGATTGGGGTTGAGAATGCCGGTGACCTCATCGGCGGCGCTGGTGGCTTCTTGCCAGAGGGCAGTCTGCTCCAACTGCTGCTGGATGCCCCACGCCAGCGAGACGGCGATGATGGCCATCAGCACAAAACTGACCAGCGTAAATTTGCTCAGCAGGCTAAGTTTCACGACGAGCCCCCTCCCGAACTGAACCGCCAACGGCGAAAACGCATGTCTCCCCACTCATAACTATAGCACGTCTGGGCGGGGCGCGCAATCGGCCTCACCCCCGGCCCCTCTCCCACACTTGGGAGAGGGGCCGGGGGTGAGGCGTGGCTGTGGATTGGCTATTACGAATCTCGTCTGCTTGCGTTCGGGGATGGAGAACGGTATGATTCGGGCTGACAAACTTTCTGAATGACGAGGTGCCGGGTGACGATTATGGGGATGGGGGATCACGCGCTGGCCGAGCGGCTGGGGTTTGACCCGCTTGAGGTTGGCGGGCAGATGGTGGAGGCCGCGCAGTTGGCGCGCGCGCATTATCCACCGCTGGACCCGGACCGCCCCGCGCTGGTCGTGGGACTGGACGGCGCGGCGATGGCCGGCGAGGTGCGGCAAAAATTGCTGCTGCAATACCCACCGGAGCATGAGGTCAAGTGGCTGGGGGCAACTGGCGCGGCGGTCGCGTCGTTGGCGGAACTCGACCGCGCTAGCATGGATGACGCGAGCGCGCTTTATGTGCCGCCGCTGGCGCGCCCCGGCTGGCTCGCGTCGTTTGCGGAGATTATTGCGCGCCTGCGCGCGCCCGACGGCTGTCCGTGGGATCGCGAACAGACGCCGCAGAGCCTGCGCCGCTACCTGCTTGAGGAGGCTTACGAGGCGCTCGAAGCGATTGACCTCAACCAGCCGCCGCGCCTGAAAGAGGAGCTGGGCGACCTGCTCTTTCAGATCGTTTTGCAATCGCAGATCGCATCCGAGGGCGGCCACTTCAAACTGACGGACGTGATTGCCAACATCCACGCCAAGATCGTCCGCCGCCACCCGCACGTCTTCGGCGACTTGCCGGGCGCGACGGCGCGTGAGATCGAGGAGAACTGGGAAAAGATCAAGCGCGCGGAAAAAGAAGACGGCGCGGGCGTGGCGTCGTTCTTCAGAGACATCCCGCAGGGCCTGCCGGCGCTGGCCGAAGCCGAGGATATGCAACAGCGCGCGTGGCGCGTGAACCTGTGGAACGACAGCGACGCCGAGGCCGGGGCGCAGACCGCGCAGGCGCTCGGGCGCTGGGAAGAGCAACACGATTCGCGCGCGCTCGGCGAGGCTCTGTTTATGCTCGTGGATCAGGCGCGCCGGTCGGGGCTGGATGCCGAGAGCGCGCTACGCGAGGCCAACCGGCGGTTTGCGGCGAGCGCCACAGCGAAGCCGCCCGTTTAGCCGCGCCAACCGCTTGACGCTTTGCGCTAAATTACCTATAATGCGCGCAACGTCCCGTGCAGAGGAGTGATGCTCATGGCAAGCGTAACTTATGATCATGTGACCAAACAATTCAAAGGGCGCGGCAAAGAGGGCGCGGTAGCCGCCGTGAACGACCTGTCTATCGAGGTGAAGGATCAGGAGTTTCTGGTGCTGGTGGGGCCTTCGGGTTGCGGCAAGACCACCGCCCTGCGCTTGCTGGCCGGGCTGGAAGAAATCACCGCGGGCAATATCTACATCGGCGAGCGCCTCGTCAACGACGTGGCGCCGAAAGACCGCGACATTGCGATGGTCTTTCAATCGTATGCGCTCTACCCGCACATGAGCGTCTATGACAACATGGCCTTCGGGCTGAAGCTGCGCAAGACGCCCAAGTCCGAGATCGAGCGGCGCGTGAAGGAGGCGGCTGATATTCTGAATATCGGCGTGCTCCTGCAGCGCAAGCCCAAGGAACTATCCGGCGGCCAGCGCCAACGCGTGGCGCTGGGGCGCGCGATCGTGCGCGAGCCGCAGGTCTTCCTGATGGACGAGCCGCTCTCCAACCTCGACGCCAAGCTGCGCGTGGCGACGCGCGCCGAGTTGATTAAACTGCACCGCCGCCTCGGCACGACGTTCATCTACGTGACCCACGATCAGGTCGAGGCCATGACGATGGGCACGCGGATTGCCGTGATGAACCACGGCGTGCTGCAGCAGATTGACACGCCGCAGAACCTGTACAACAACCCCGCCAATATCTTCGTCGCGGGCTTTATCGGCTCGCCCGCGATGAACTTCCTGGATGTGACGCTGGTCAGGCAGGACTCCAAACTGCTGGTGGATGGCGGGTCGTTCCGACTGGAAGTGCCCGAGTCGCGCAAGAATGAACTGATGCCGCACGCCGGAAAGCCGGTCAGGTTTGGCATCCGCCCGGAAGACATCCACGACCGCGCTTTTGAGCCGGTGGGTGTCACCACCGCGCCGCTCAACGCCAAAGTGGATGTGACGGAGTTGATGGGCAACGAAATCATCGTCAGCATGCTGGTCGGCGGCAAATCGGTGACGGCGCGCATGGACCCGCGCACGCAGGCCTCGCCCGGCCAAGA
>JACQEC010000241.1 GCA_016200765.1 Chloroflexota bacterium
CCCGTAAGAGCGACATCGCCGATTCCGACAATGACACGTTCGCAAGTCCATCTGCACGACTCCTTGACTCAGAATCCGTCAAGGAATCTTGCATCGAATTTTGCTTAAATGCCCTGTGCCTCATTAAAGGGACACTACCCTGACGCCCAAGGCAGACGGAAATGCGGATCGAAGGCCGAAGCAATGGGTATCACTATGTGGCTGAGACTGATGACGCACAGAGTGGAGGCCAATATAGCCATCAGCCTATGTGCTTGAATCTGGCGGCGGGCCGAGATGGGGTGTTTGTTATTTGGCATCGTAACGCAGGCTCCCTAGGATATGATAGAAGGTATCTGTGTTCCGTAGCATGAAATCTTGCGGTGGGCTGAGATACCCGACAGCAACCCACTGTCGGTTCCCGGCAGTAAAGTAGATCACAATTGTCCGCGACACGTCCGGATAGTCCGGCGCGGGATGTCCAGCGATGATGATCTGACCACCAGGCAATTGTTGTGGCCCTACGGTAATGGGTATCGTGTTTGTTGGAACAGCAAATGGGTAATCCGTTAGTTCGAATTTCATTGCGCCGGGAATCGAACCCATATCTGCTGGGGCGTTTGTACGATCCCAGTTGACGACGTTCAGCGCTAGTTGGAGTTGAGGGCCAGATGATGGAATCACTATTGCATATTCACTCACTTGCCAGCCCGCCGGGTACGAAAAGGAAAACCCTGAAGTCCCCGTAAACGGTATCCAGTTACTTATGGTTGTAGGTATCGGTGTCCAGGCTGGTGTAGGCACAATCGGTTTGGGTGTGGAAGGTGGCTCTGGCGGGATTGTTGGTCCTGGAGTGCGAGTGGGTACAGGTGGCTTGGTTGGGACGGCCGTAGGCGTCGTTGCGCTCTGGGCCTGCGCTGAAGCTTCTTCAGAGTTGGTCTGAAGTGGCCTTGAAGCTTTGAAAACACTGAATGTGACTGTCGCGAGAATGATGACGGCCACGAAAGCCAGTATCGGCCCTTGGCCAAAATCTCGCAGGTGCTTTAACATGACTCGTCCTTTTGCTGCCTTGCATTATGCAATCACCTAAAAACGCGACCCTCGTTTTCATCAATGGCGAAGTCGAGCTTAGTCGTGCGCGCCGCGCCGCTCCGTATGAACTTCGACTCTGAGAGTGGTATTGAGGTTATTTCTTGTCATAGCGCAGTCCTCCCAGGAATCGGTAGAACGCATCGGCATTTTTGAGCATCAGGTCTTGCGGTGGACTGAGATAGCCCGATAGTAGCCACTGGCGACCGCCGGCCGTGAAGTAGACGGCAATCGTCCGAGCCAAGTCCGGATAGCCCGGCGCGGGATGTCCATCGGTGATGATCTGAACACCGGGCAGTTGTTGCGGCCCTACGGCGATGGGGGTACCGTTAGCGGGGATGGGGAAAAAGTAGCTTAGCATTTCGAATTTTGCGCCACCAGGGACCGATCCGATTTCAGGTGCTCCGGTGTTTGCCGCATAGTTGACAACCTCGATGACGATTTGAGGCAAAACATTGTAGGCTGGCGCAGTGTAAGATCTCTCACTCACTAGCCAGCCCGCCGGGTAGGAGAAGGAGAACTCTTTCGTCCCCGTCAACGTGCCCGTAAAAGATATCCAATCGGTGATAGTAGCAGGTATAGCTGTCCAGGCGGGCGTAGGAATGATCGGTCTGGGTGTGGAAGGCGGCTCTGGCGGGATTGTTGGTAATGGAGTGCGAGTGGGTATGCGAGTAGGTACCCGCGTGTTGGCTGGGATGGCCATAGGCGTCGTTGCGCTCTGGGCCTGCGCTGAAGCTTCTTCAGGGTTGGTCTGAGCTGGCCTTGAAGCTTTGAAAACACTGAATGTTACTGTCGCGAGAATGATGACGGCCACGAAAGCCAGTATCGGCCCTTGGCCAAAATCTCGCAGGTGCTTTAACATGACTCCTCCTTTTGCTGCCTTGCATTATGCAATCACCTAAAAACGCGGCTCCTGTTTTCGTCAATGGCGAAGTCGAGCTTAGTCGTGCGCGCCGCGCCGCTCTGTATGAACTTCGACTCTGAGAGTGGTACTGAGGTTATTTCTTGTCATAGCGCAGTCCTCCCAGGAATCGGTAGAACGTATCGGCATTTTTGAGCATCAGGTCTTGCGGTGGACTGAGATAGCCCGATAGTAGCCACTGGCGACCGCCGGCCGTGAAGTAGACGGCAATCGTCCGAGCCACGTCCGGATAGTCCGGCGCGGGATGTCCATCGGTGATGATCTGAACACCAGGCAATTGTTGTGGCCCTACGGTGATGGGGGTGCCGTTGGTCGGCAAAGGGGAAAAGGAACTCAGGAACTCGAATTTCGCCCCGCCGGGGATCATCCCGATCTCTGTTGCGCCTGTATGAGCCGCGTAGTTGACTACCTCAATATATATCTGGGGCAACGGACTAAAGGCCGGTGCAATGGAAGAACTTTCCTCCACCCGCCAGCCCGCCGGGTAGGAGAAGGAGAACTCTTTCGTCCCCGTCAACGTGCCCGTAAAAGATATCCAACCGGTGATAGTAGCAGGGATAGCTGTCCAGGCGGGCGTAGGAATGATCGGTCTGGGTGTGGAAGGCGGCTCTGGCGGGATTGTTGGTAATGGGGTGCGAGTGGGTACAGGTGGCTTGGTTGGGACGGCCGTAGGCGTGGCGGTGGGCGTTGGGGGCGCGGGGGTGGCGACGAGCGGGCTATCCGCACAGGCGGCTAACAGCACACACAACAGCAAGCCGGTGAAGGCGCGCTGGAAGGGGGTCATAGCGGTCTACACATCATACGCTCTACAGGGGAGAAATGTTCCGTTGACTCAAATTGTACATCGCCTCCGCCTGCGAGCACAAGTAGAGGCGAAATACGAAATCAATCCCGTCGCCAGAGCGAATCGGCGTGCAGCCGTTTTTTTTTTTTGTGGTGTACCCTTGAGGTCAGAACCGATGAAGGGGACCCGTCGAGCGGGCGCGGCGTTGACCGCGAACGGATGGAGGCGCGATCACAACCGCATGTCCACGCCCATGCGCTTGCCGCCCGCGACCATCAGCGCGCGATAAAACTCGCGCGCCGCGCCGGTGGAGAGCCAATACTTCTCAAACAAGACTTTGCCCCAATGCCACAGCGCCTGGGGCTGTTCCAACTTCACTGCCGGGCTGGGCGTCGCGTAGAAGTTGCCTGCGCCCATCGCGGCCATCCCGTGGCCGAGTTCGACCATTCAGTAGCCGTGCCCGTCAAACGCGGCCGGGGGCGATTGCCCCTCAACCTCTGCCGCGATGTTGGCCGCGACCACCTCGCCCTGCGCGTGCGCGAACACGCCCGCCTTGGGCAGCATCAATGGCACATCGGGTTTCCAGCGGCCTTGCAGAGCAATCGCCGTCGCATCGCCGATGGCGAAGACGTTGGGGTGCTTCGTTTTGAGCGATGCGCCATCCACCGGAATCCAGCCCGCCTCGTTCGTCAATCCTGCCTCGCGCGCCGCGCGCGAGCCGCTGTGCGGCGGAATCGCCACGAGCAAATCGTAGGGCGCGCCCGGCGCATGGGCAAACGTGAGTTCCTTCTTCGCGCCGTCCACGCTCTGCAACTGCGTGAGCGGGTGATAGGTGATGCCCGCCCACTCCACAATGCCCCTCAACTCGCCGCCGACCCCCGGCCCGGCGACGGGCATCGGCATTGGCTCCGGCGTGTAGAGGTCCATCTGCACGCCGACTTTGCGCTCGTCAAAAGCCGACTTCAACAACAGCGCCGTCTCGTAGGGCGCGGCCGGGCACTTGAACGGCAGGCGCGCGACGACGACGGCCACGCGCCCGCCGGTAAACTGCTGAACGGCCTCCCACAACTTCGTCGCGCCCGTGAGCGTGTACGATGTATGCGCGGCTTCAGCCAGGCCCGGCACACTCTCCGGCGCAAGCCCTGCGCCGAGCGCGAACACAAGATAGTCAAAGTGAAGGTCGCGCTCGCCTGCTCGCACGGTTTGCGCGCCGACATCAATCTGTGCGATCTCGGCCTGCACGAACTCGACGCGCGGGTGCAGCAGGCGGCGCACATCGCCGGTGACCTGCGCAGGCGTGCGCGCGCCGATCATCACCCACAGAAACGATGGCGCGAACTCGTGCCGCGCGGTCCTGTCTACCACGATCACCCGGTGTTCGGGCTTGAGCCGCTTCGCCAGCGCGTTGGCGCTGGCGATCCCGCCCACCCCAGCGCCCAGAACGAGAATCGTTTTGCCTGTCATCGCCTCTCCTTTTCAGCGTCAGAAATTAAAAGGCTCGTGGACGGGGGACGCGGTTGTGGTCATCAGCCTTGTTCCCCACATGGGTCTTTGTCAACCGATAGTTGCTCAATTCTGTGCCGCGCCTTGCAGAGCAAGGCGCGGCACAGGGCAAGGCCATTTAGGCATCGAGCGCGCGCCGCATCTCTTCGTATTGCTCCTTCGTAATCTCGCCCCGGGCGTAGCGGCGCTTGAGGATGTCCAGAGGGGACTCACTCGCCGGCGCGCTCATGCCTGCTGGCCCCGCGCCGCGCGCCACCGACTGCGCGAGCCAGACCGCGCCGCCGATGATGAACAGCCAGAAGAGCAACATGCCGATGCCGCCCATGAGCGGGAACCCCCAGCCGCCCATCATCCCCGGCCCCATCATGCCCCAACCATAGCCGCGCTCCGGGTTGACGCCGGTGAAGAGGCTCACGACGAGGACAACCAGTACCGCAACGCCGAGCATAACCGCCCAACCTGTTTTATTCATCTCAAATCACTCCTTGGCTAAACCTTATCACTCATGTTACGCACGTCCTTGCGAGGAGCGCCTTTTGCGACGAAGCAATCTCCTTCAAGCGACAGGGAGATGGCTTCGCAAACAACGCTCGCCATGACAGCTTTGCGTAACATCAGCTTATCATCTACTTGTGAAGAATGGATGAAGACGCGCTTACAGCGCGCCGATGACCCGCTCATGCTGATCGAACAACTCCAGCAGTTGCGTGTAATCGGCGAGGCGCACGCCATCCCACAAGGACGCGGGTGAAAAGCCGCGCAGTCGTAAATCTTCGGCGAGCGCATAGGTGGTGATAGCCGCTTGCAGGGCTTGTGCGATAGGCGCATCGCCCTCGGCTTTGATGCCTGCCAGCACGGCATCCTGCGCGAGGAAGACGGACACCGCGCGGCCTTGCGCGCGCAGCTGCAACGCAAGCTGGAACGCGCGGCCAAGGTTGGGATGCGCTGGCGCGCTGTTGATCCATACCAGAACGGATTGCATCAGGCCACTCCTCGCTTAATAGACCATCACCGTCTCACAATCAACCAACAGCCTCGCCAGCGCGTCATCCTCAATCCATTGCGCGCCCGCGACGAGGCGCTCAGCGGCCAGCAAGCCGCGCGCCTGCGCCGACGGCGCATGCACATACAGCCGCGCGCCCTTCGCCAGATGCTGCGCCCAGAGAGGGGAGAGCGCCGTCCAGGGCGTGGCTGTGGTGTCGTGTCCGTCACAGGCGGCGTACACCCCGTCGTCCATCAACACGGCGCAGGTATCCATCTTTTCAGCCAGCGCGCCGCCCATGTGACGCAACGCTTCCGCGTCGTGAATCTGCCCGTATGGCGCGTGGCGCATCAGAATGCACAGTGAGTTTTTCATCGGATGCCTCCCGTCACGCGCCGAGGGTGACGAACACGTCGCTATTTTGGGCCAGACCGAACAGGCGCTTCATCGAACTGGGCTCCGCCCCCGGCGCGGCGTGTTCGGCGCTGATGCCGCGAAAATGCAGGCAGGTGCCGCACAACTCGACGTGCAACCCGCGCGCCATCAGGTCCGCGAACTCATGCTCCGCGTGCGGCAGCCCTTGTGCCTTGTGGCCGCGTGTGAAGTTGTACACGCCGTCCGCCGAAGCGAAGAGGTTCACCATCCAGCCTCGATCCAGCGCGGCGCGCGTGAGTTGGATGGCGCTGTGTGTGTTTTCGTGTGAATAGGGCGGCGTGGTCAAGAAAACGGTCAGGGTTTTCATGCGGTCTTTCTCCGGAGCGGTGCGTGGCGCGCGGCGCGCGCGAGCTGCGCGTGCTGGCTGGCCTGCTCGGCGAGGACTTCGCGGATCAGGTCGCACGCCTGAATGATTTTGGGATTGGCAATGCAATAGAAGACGTTGGTTCCCTCGCGGCGCGTGGCGACAATCCCCTTGTGGCGCAGCACCGTCAGGTGTTGCGAAATGTTAGATTGATTCAGCCCCGTCTGCGCCGCCAGTTCGCCGACCCGCTGTTCGCCGTCGCGCAGCAGGCCGAGGATTTCCAGCCGTACCGGACTGGCGAGCGTCTGGCAGAGTTCGGCATGGCGTTGCAATAACAGGCGATCCATCGTGCTATTCCATTCTAATATGCGTATTTATGAATATTATAATGACGAGAAAGCCGCCTGTCAAACCGGCGCAGAAGTTCTCGCTTGACGAGATTGACCAACCGCGCATCGTGTGATAAGATGCAGGTGTTCCAGCGGCAAGCTGAAACGACCCGCGCGGGTGTAATTCAGTGGTAGAATGCCTCCCTTCCAAGGAGGACGTCAGGGGTTCGAATCCCCTCACCCGCTCTCACCTCCGGGCCTGTAGCTCAATGGTCAGAGCACCGCCCTCATAAGGCGTTGGTTGCTGGTTCGACCCCAGCCGGGCCCATTGCGAAAGCCGAGCCGAATGCGCTCGGCTTTTGACTATCTGCAACAGGAATATGAGCCATGCCCGATTTCTCCCGCCTGACCCGCTTCACGGCGCGCCGCTTTGTGCCGGACAACTTCGACCCCGCCGACTGGCCGCAGATTGAAACGCTCTATGACCAGTTGGTCGAGCGCAACCTCGGCAGCGCGCCCGCGCTGGAAGCGTTCCTGCGCGACTGGAGCGAGTTCGACGACGCGATGGACGAGGACGCGAAGCGCCGCTATATCGCCATGACCTGCCAGACCGACGATCAGGCCGCCGTGGACGCCTACAAGTTTCTGGTCACCGTCATCCTGCCGCGCCAGAAGCCGCGCGCCAACGAGTTGGAAAAACATTACCTCGCCGCGCCCGCGCGTCAGGCGCTGTTGCCCGCGCGCTACGCCCTGCTCGACCGCCAGCTGGCGGCGCGCGCCGCGCTCTTCCGCGAGGCCAACGTGCCGCTGGAAACCGAGCAAGACTTGCTGACGCATGAGTATCAGGCGATCATGGGCGCGCTGACCGTGCAGTTTGACGGCGCCGAGCGCACGCTGGCGCAGATGGGCCCCATCATGGAAGAAACTGACCGCGCGCGGCGCGAAGCCGCCTTCCGCGCCGTCGGCGAGCGCCGCTATCAGGAGCGTGAAAAACTCGACGCGCTCTTCGATCAACTGCGCGACCTGCGCGCGCAGATGGCCGCGAACGCCGACTACGCCAACTACCGCGACTATATGTTCGACGCCATGCTGCGCTTCGACTACACGCCCGCCGACTGCTTTTCATTCCACAGCGCGGTCGAAACGCACGTCGTCCCGCTGATCCAGAAGATTTACGCCCGCCGCCGCGCGCAGATGCAGCTCGACAGCCTGCGCCCGTGGGACACCCAGCCCGACCCGCTGGGCCGCCCACCCCTGCGCCCGTTCAAGACCGCCCGCGAGTTGATTGACGGTTGCGCGCGCATCTTCGAGCGGGTTGACCCGCAGCTGGGGAGCCAGTTCCGCCAGCTGGACGACTCCGGCTTGCTGGATTTGGAGAACCGCAAGGGCAAGGCCCCCGGCGGCTATCAGGAGTTCTTCAACGAAGCGCGCCTGCCGTTCATCTTTATGAACGCCGTCGGCGCGCAATACGACGTGGAAACGCTCCTGCACGAGGGCGGCCACGCCTTCAACGCCCTGGCCGCGCGCTCCGAGTGGCTCGGCCCGTACCGCCATCCGCCATTGGAGTTCGCCGAAGTCGCCTCGATGGGCATGGAGTTGATCGCCGCGGATTATCTGGAGGAGTTCCACGCGCCCGCCGACGCCGCGCGCGCGCGCAACGACCACCTTGAGGGCATCGTCACCCTGCTGGGCTGGATTGCCACAGTGGATGCCTTCCAGCACTGGCTCTACACCTACCCCCGGCACACGCAGGCCGAGCGCGCCGCGCAGTGGGCGCAGACCTACCGGCGCTTCAACGGCGCTGTGGATTGGAGGAGCCTCGAACACTTCCTGCAGACTTCGTGGCACCGCCAACTGCACATCTTTGAGGTGCCGTTCTACTACATTGAATACGGCATCGCGCAGTTGGGCGCCCTGCAGGTCTGGCGCAACCTGCGCCAGAACCGCGCCGACGCCGTTGCCGCCTACCGGCGCGCGCTGGCGGTGGGCGGCTCGCGTCCTCTGCCGGATATTTACGCCGCGGCGGGTATCCAGTTCCGGTTTGACGCAGAGATCATCGCGCCGCTGATGGAGATGCTGGCAAAAGAGTTAGCGCTATAGGTCAGGGCCCGCGCTCCAACAAGAGCACGCGATCCACGCCGCCGGGGCGCAGGGGCGTGGCAAAGGGCAGTTCGCGCGTCACGTGATAGCCGGGCGGCGGTTGGAACGCGAAAATATAGCGGGGGTCAAGAAGATATTGCCACGGGTCAATCGTCATCGGCTGATCGTGCGCGCGGATATACGCCGCGCTCGCGTCGTACAGGTACCAGCCGTCCCACTCGTAGCCGCCATCAATCTGCTCGACCGGCACACCCGCCGCTAACAGCGCGCGCCCCGCATCCCACTTGACTTCATTCCACGCAAAGTAATCGCGCATCAGCGCGGTGGAACAAGCCGCCACGATGACGAAGCCGACCACGCCCACGCGCGCCGAGAAACGGACCTGCCTCGTCGCATCCAGCAGTAAGATGATCAGCCCCGGCAGCAATGGGAGAAGGTAGCGCTCGAAGTAGGTGAAGAAGGTCAGCGATGCCAGCGCCAGCAGGAGCGTCGCCCCATAGACCAGCGCGAGTTCCGGCGGCATCGGCGTGCGGATGCGCCCGATGATCAACGCGCAGAAGCCAAGCCCGCACAGCCCGGCGAGGATCGTCAGCGCCGCCGAGGCTTCCAGCGAAAATACCAGCGGGCGATGCGCGTCCATGTTGTAGGCAAAATAGGAGAGGTACGGGCGCAGGCCGCGCCGCGTCAGGATGTCGGTCAAGTAGGGAAACCATTGGTCGGTCAGCGCCAACTGCGCCAGCGTGACGGCCAAGACCAGCGCCGACAGCCCCAGCCCGATCAGCCGCGCACGCGCGAGCCGGAGCCGCTCGCCCAGCGACGCGAGACCGGCCAGCCAGAGCGGCAGTAGGTAAAGCCCGGTCGTGCTCACGGCGATAGCCAACCGGCGGCGCAGGACGCCTAAAAAATCCGGCTGAAGCCAGAACCCCAGTGTGCCGCTGAAGGTGCGCGTCCGGTCTGCCCAGTTCGCCCCGCCCAGAAACTCCGTCCAAAGCCCATACGCGCCGGCCGCGGCCAAGGGAATCGCGCAACCGGCCAGAATCCAGCGCAGGCTGGCCCCCCAATCCTCGCGCCAGCGAGCAGGCCCCGTCCCCGACTGGATCGGGGACGGATCGGGGGCAGGCCCGCGCCGGACGTGGCGAATCAACACAAACAGACCGAAGGCCGCCGGGATGAGCAATCCGACCTGTCTCGCCAGAAACGCGCAAGCCGCCAGCGCCGACCCCACCAGCGCCCAGCGCGCATCCCCGCGGCGCACCGCGCGCGTGTAGCCGTAGAGCGCACCGGAGTAGCCGAACAGGAACGGGATGTCGGTCATGAAGCTGAAGGCCAGATAGACAAAGACCGGCGTGACCATCAACGCCAGCGTCGCCAGCACGCGGCGCGGCGCGTCAAAGCCCAATTCGCCCAACAGCGCGTAGAAGAACATCAGCGTGCCTGCCGCCAGCGCCAAGGTCGAGACGCGCAGGGTGGCAAACGAGTAGCCGAAGAGGCGGGCGAACAGCGCGCCCCATACCGCCGGGAAGAAGACCGTGGCCTGTGTCACCTCCAGCCGGTGGAAGGCGCCCGTCTGCAAGAGATTCCACACGGTTTTGGCGTAATCCCAATCGTCCTCAATGGGGAACTCGCGCAGGGGCGCAACGAGGAGGATCAGTAAGAGGAAGAGACCCAACACGATACCCGCGCCCGCGCTGGCGCGATGCCGGGTCAGCCATACCAGCGCGTTGGCGCGTGGCGCGTTCATGTGTTTTAACGGCTTCATGAGTTACGCGAACGCGGAACGCTCAACGCGGCAATAACTCGCGCGCGTACTGCGCTTCGCCCAGATGCTTGAGCGTGTGGAACATCACGTGCGTCAGCACCCCGGCCTGCGTGGTGGGAGAAGACCACCACGGTATCCGAACCTCGCGCGTTAACGTCTCGTCGCTGGCCGTGCTGAGGTGCTCCTGCGCGCGCCCCCACAGCGCGTCCAGATACTCTTCGAGCGCACCGGCTTGCGGCTGAACCAGAGCCACATCCTCCGCCGTGAAGCCTGTTCCCATGCCGGAGCCGTCCGTGCCCCGCCCGCCGACATCGAAGCCGAGCCTCTGCGGCCAGCCTTGCGGCTCGTACAACTGCTCGCCCGCGCCCATATAAAAATGATATTCATCCCACGCGCGCAGGGCGTGCCAGACCAGAAAGGCGATGCTGTTGGCGCCGGCGTGAGGCCGCCAGCGCAACTGCTCGGCACTGAGACCATTCAACGCGCGCGCAACCTCGCTCCTCATGCGCCCCATCTGGGGGAGCAACAGTTCGGCATCGGAACTGCACGCCGCGAAAGCGAAGGACACGGGCTCACCTCCATCGTTGCGGGGTCCGGCTTCAGGCGAAGTTGCCCTTGCTCCGGCTTTTATGGTATGGTTGAAGTCCGCCGTATTGTATCACAACCCGGGGCGTTGACCGATGTTGGCCGTCAAATCCGTTCATCTATCCATCCCGCGCGCGCTCAGCCTGGAGCGGCTGACCACACTGATCTTGTGTGGTTTCATCCTCGCTTACGGCATCGTTGCGCTGGCGCGCGTCGCCTATCCTTTCGACCTCGACTTCCTCGAAGACGACAATTTGATCGAGGCGTGGCGTTTCTCACAAGGATGGCCGGTCTTTGTCGCGCCGAACGCCGACTTTGTGCCCCACGCGTACGCCCCGCTCTACATGCTCCTTTCAGCCGACCTGTTCAAGTTGAGCGGCGTGGGATTTTCGCCGATGCGCCTGCTGTCGCTGGCCGCGACGGTCGCCACCGCCATTTTGCTGGGGTGGGCCGGTTATGCGATCAGCCGCCGGAGCGCGGTGGCCTTGATCGGGCCCGGCCTGTTCCTGGCCGGTTACGCGCTGACCGGCGCGCAATACGAACTGGCGCGCGTGGATTCGCTGATGTTGGCGCTGGTCATCGGGGGAACCCTGCTCGGCGTCATGGGCGCGCATTCGCGGCGCGCGGTCGCGCTCTCTGCGCTGTGCCTGGCGCTGGCGTTCTTCAGCAAGCAGACCGGGTTGATCTTCGGGGTCGGCATGGCCGGGTATCTGTTCGCGACGCGCCGCCGCCACACCGGGACGTTTCTACTGCTCCTAGCCTTGATGATTGGCATCCCGCTGATCGTCATGGACAGCCTGACGGGAGGCTGGTCCACGCGCTACCTGCTGGAGGTGCCGGGAAGCGACCCGCTGGCTATCGGTCGCGTCATCTCCTACGTCCGTCATGACCTCCTGCAAAGTCTGGGGCCGTTGTGCGCCATCACACTGGCGAGCATCGTCTTGGGCCGGGGCGGGCCGCCACTGGAGCATCCCATCGCGCGCGCGTGGCCGTGGTTCGCGCTGGTCGCGCTCGCGGCCAGCGGCTGGATGCGCGCGCGGCTTGGGGGCAATCTCAACTCGTTAATCCCGGCCTACACATTTCTCTGCTTGATGCCCGCGATTCTGCTCGACAGTCTGGCCGCGGCGCGCCCCGCGCTCGGCGTAACAGGGCGCCGGTTGGTGTATCTGGCGGTAATCGGGCAGTGCGTGATAGGGGTGTATAACCCGGCGTCGGAGATCCCCGGCGCGGCCATGCAGGAGAGCGGCTGGCGGCTGATCCAGCGCATTGCCCAGATGCCCGGGCCGGTGCTGGTCGCCGAGCATCCCTATTACGCGCTCCTGGCCGGAAAGGCGCCGGGCGTCTCGCTGACCGCGCTCTGGCACGCCCGCGGGCGCGGCGCATCCCCATTGCCGGACGATCTGGCACAGCGCATCCGGCAACAATCCTACGCGGCGATTATCACCGACGAGGGCACCTATCCCGAAGTCGAGGCCGATTTGGACGCGCTGATAGCCGCGTCCTACCCGGTTCGCGCGCCGCTGGGCGCGCAGGACGCGCCGCCCACCCTCAGCGGCGTCATCGTTCAGCCGGCGTGGGTCTATACGCCGGGCGAGTAAGCGCCCCACGTTCGTCAGCGAATAGCCGATAGCCGATAGCAAACCGCCATCGGCCATCGGCCATCAGCCATCGGCGGGTGTCGGACATGGGTGGCCGTTGCCGCGGTGCAGTTGATAGGCGACATCCGTGACCACCACGTGATCCATTTGCTGTAAGGCCAGCTTGAACACAATCGAGCTGTTCTGGTGCAGGACGTGCTCCCAGTAACTATCAAAGGTGATCTGGCTTAGAATCACATGCACAAAGGCATCCGGATTCTGCTGTAAATAGTCGTTGATATAGTGAACGAGCGGCTGGGTCAGGCTGCGATAAGGCGATTCCAGAATAATCAAGGGCGGCGCATCGGGGACGCGCTCCTGCCACTTCTGCGCGACCTGCTCCGCCTTTTCTGGATTGATGGCGATGTGCACCGGCTCCCATGGCTCATGCGTTGACTTCACAAAATTGACCATGCGCAGGGTGGCGGCATGAACATCGTCAATCAACAGCAACGTCTTCAGCGCGTGTTCGCGCACCTCTTTCTGCTTGCCCCGCAAACTCAACTCGCGCGCCACGCCTTCGTAATGATGGTGGATGCGGAAGAAGAAGAGAACCAGCGTCGGAATGAGAACCACGACGATCCACGCGCCGTAGGGGAACTTCGTCACCGTAAAGATAACCATGACGATGAAACTCGCCAACGCGCCGATGGCGTTGATCGCCAGCCGGGACCACCAGTGCCGGTCGTAGGTCAACGATGAGCCTCGCGTTTTGACGACCTGACCGGGTTGAAGTTTCGCAATTTTCCACCAGCGCACGACCATGCCCGTCTGCGACAGCGTGAACGAGAGGAACACGCCAATCGCATAGAGCGGAATCAACGCCGAGACATCGGCCTGAAAGACGACAATCAACAGCGAAGCCAACAGCGCCAGCAGCGTGATGCCCCACGAGAACACGAGGCGATGACCGCGAAAGGTCAGCTGGCGCGGCAAGAAGCGGTCACCGGCTTGCAGCGCGGCCAGGCGCGGGAAGTCGGCAAAAGAGGTATTGGCGGCCATGATCAGGATCAGCGTGGTCGCGGCGATGGCCATCAAATAGAGCGGCGTGCCCATGCCCAGGACGGTCCGCGCCAGTTGGGAAACGACCGTCTCTTCGGCAGACGGGACGGCGCCGATCTGGTGGGCAAGCGCCGTGACGCTAAGGAAGGTCGCCATCAAGATGCCGCTCATCCACAGCATGGTGGTCGCGGCGTTCTGACTCTTCGGGTCTTTGAACGCCGTGATGCCATTCGAGATGGCTTCGACGCCGGTCAAGGCCGTACAGCCGCTCGAAAACGCGTGCAGGATCAGGAACAGCGACAGGGCGGTGTTGGCCTCGGTCGCTATGCGCACCCCTTCAACCGTCGGCAGACTGCCTGTGAACCAACGGAAGAAACCGAGGCCCAGGGTCAAGCCCATCATCGCAAGGAAGAAGTACGTCGGCAGCGCAAAAATGCGGCCTGACTCCTTCACGCCGCGCAGGTTCACAACGGCCATAAACGCGATGATCGCCAGCGACAGTTCCACCCGCCACGGCAGTAAGGCCGGAAAGGCCGAGGCGATCTGCGCCACGCCCGAGGCGACACTGACCGAGACGGTGAGAACATAGTCGGTCATCAAGGACGCGCCTGCCGTCAGCGCGGCGCCCTCCCCCAGATTATCACGCGCGACGATATAAGCGCCGCCGCCGCTGGGGTAGGCAAAGATGGTCTGGCGGTAGGAGAAGGTCAGGATAATGAGCAACAGCGAGATCGCGCCGGCAATCGGCAGGGACAGGCTGAAAGAGGCCACCCCGGCGGCGGCCAGCACGAGCAGAATCTCGTCGGTGGCATAGGCCACGGACGACAGCGCGTCGGAAGCGAAGACCGCCAGGCCCACGGCTTTGCCGATGGCCTGATGCGACATCTCCTCTGTTTCCAGCGCGCGTCCGAGCAGCCGGCTTTGGATCGAGTGATGCTGGCGGGCAGCTGCCTGTAGTTCGAGGGGTTTAACCAGAGTTGCCATAGCCGTTATCTGCCCCGCACCATCTGCGCCTTGTCAGGCAAATGCAAATGGGTGAACAGTTCGCCGACGTCAAACGGCTTGCGCAGGAAGTGAACGGTTGCCAGTTTCTGCGCCTCACCCGGCGCAGGCAGCGCGTACGTCAATACGACCACCGGCACTTGACGACGATTGGCGCTTTGCAGTGATGCCGCCCAGCGCAGGTCGGCGTCGAGCGCAACCACCACGCCATCGGTGAGACTATCGCCCAACGATTCGACGACTCGCTCCGGCTCGCGCTTGAGGCTCACAATGCAACCCAGCCGGCAGAGCGTGCGCACGAGAACGGAGCGCAGAGCCGGGTCAGGCTCCATTAACACGATGCGCCGGCGCTCGGCGAAGCGCTCCTCGCCTTCAGCGGGCGGCAAGTGGGCGAGCGGAACGGCCGGTCGCAGGGGTGTGTAAACGTCTGTATTCATCAACGACTCCTCGCGTGGGTTGACCTCTGCAACCATCTTAAGCCAAGCCGGCTAAAATTCCGCTAAACGCCCCCTAAAGAAAAGCCAAAAATCCCGCATGAGCAGCCATTCATGCGGGATACCGGCGTGGATTGCGCGCGTTCGTTACGATTCGCCCTTAAAGCGATAGCCCACACCCGGCTCGGACAGGATGAATTGGGGATGCGCGGGGTCGTCCTCCAGTTTTTTGCGCAAATGGCCGATATACACATGCAGGTACTCGGCCTCGTCGCCGTACTCGGGCCCCCAGACTTTTTGCAGAAGCGCACGGTGCGTCAACACCTTGCCCGCGCTGTCCACCAACGCCTTCAACAGGTCGAATTCCTTCGGCGTCAATTTCACCTCCTCGCCATGACGGATGACGACGCGCGCTTCCCAATCAATGCGCAGCGGCCCGGACTCAAAAGCGGGCGGCGCGTGGTTGGCTCCCCGCTCTGCATGACGCAGCGCGACACGGATGCGCGCCAGTAACTCGTCCAGGCTGAACGGCTTGACCAGATAATCATCCGCGCCGAGGTCGAGCGCCTCAACCTTGTCGCGGTCGCTCTCGCGCACCGAGAGCACAATGATCGGCATGGCTGACCGCTCGCGCACGCGCCGCACGACTTCAAAACCATCCATCGGCGACATCGCCAGGTCGAGAATCATCAGGTCGGGCGACTCGCTCGCGATCGCGTTGAGCGCGCCCTCGCCGTCGGATGCGCTCAGCACGCTGTAGCCGCCCGCCCGCAGGCCCGCCCGCAGGGTGCGCACAATCTGGGGCTCGTCGTCCACAATCAGCACGCGAATGGAACGACTAGCCATTCTCAGGCACCGGTTCAACCTTGAGCGGCAACAAGAATTTCACCGTCGTCCCTTCGCCCGGCCGGCTGCTGATCCACGCCTGTCCACCGTGCGCTTCCACGAAGCCCTTGACAATCGAAAGGCCCAGCCCACTGCCGGTGGTACGGCCGCTGTTGGCGGCGCGATAAAACTTGTCAAAGACAGCCGATTGCGCTTCCGGCGGAATCCCGCGCCCCTGGTCGCTCACGCCAATCTCGACGAAGCCGCCGACCTGGCGCGCGCTGATGGACAGCTCGGAGCCGCGCGGCGAGTATTTGATGGCGTTGTCAATCAGGTTGGTCATAATCTGCTCGAACGCCGCGTAATCGAGCAACACCGGCGGCAGACCCGGCGGAATGTCCGCCTTCAGCTTGTGCATCTGCGTGCGAGGCGCTAAACGGCGCAGCACGGAATCCATGACCTCCGGCAGGCCATATTCTCTCTTCTGCAATTGCAGCGCGCCGGCCTCGATGCGCGACATGCTCAACAAGTTGCCAATCACCTGGTTCAGGCGA
>JACQEC010000225.1 GCA_016200765.1 Chloroflexota bacterium
GGCGCAGCCTTTGCGGGCGACTTGCGGCAGATTGATACCTACTTTGTCGTGCCGCAGGGCCGTCTTAAACTGCGCGAAATCGAGCTGGCGCGGGAAGCGGGCCAGCCCGCGCAACACACAGCCGAGCTGATCTTCTACCGCCGCCCCGAAGACGCGCCCACGCGCTGGAGCGACTACTACACGGCTCCCGTGGATGCGCCCACCGCTCTGCGCGATGTGCTGGGTCGCGCCTATGGCGTGCGCCAGCAAATCATCAAGACCCGGCGGCTCTATCTTTATCATGGCGCACGTATCCATCTCGATCAGGTCGCGGCGCTTGGGGACTTTATCGAGTTCGAGGTGCCAACCACCGCTGATCTAGAGGCCGCACGCGCCGTCATGCGCGAGCTGATGACCGCCTTTAACCTGACGGACGATGATGCTCTGCGCACGTCGTATGGGGAGATGGTATCGGCGACCAGGTCCTAGCGATTGACTTCGGCGGCACGCAAACACGGGCGGCGGTCATAGACGCCGAAGGCCGCCTGCTCTCCCGCGCGCGTGCCGACACACGCGTCTGGGAGGGTCGTGACGCAGTGCTGGCGCGCCTGCTCCAGACCGCGCGCAACGCATTGGCGCAGGCGCCCCAGCCATCCATCAGCGCGGTCGGCCTCTCTGCGCCTGGGCCAATCAACCCACAGACGGGCCTCATCTACACCGCGCCGAACATGCCGGGCTGGGTCAACGTGCCACTCAGTGAAATCCTTGCCGCCGAATTTGGTGTGCCGGTCTTTGCAGGCAACGACGCCAATCTAGCCGCGTTGGCCGAAGCGCGCTTCGGCGCGGGACGCAACTATCGCCACATCGTCTATCTGACAGTCAGCACCGGCATCGGCAGCGGGATCATCAGTGACGGCGTGCTGGTAACCGGCAAGGATGGGCTGGCCGCCGAAGCAGGGCATTTGATTTTAGAGCCGGACGGCCCGCCTTGCGGCTGTGGCGGGCGCGGGTGTTTAGAGGCTCTCGCTTCGGGCAGCAGCATCGCCCG
This sequence comes from Chloroflexota bacterium, assembly GCA_016200765.1. GTDB lineage: Bacteria > Chloroflexota > Anaerolineae > JACRMK01 > JACRMK01 > JACQEC01. The sequence goes on from JACQEC010000225.1 coordinate 1,028, forward strand.
CGCCGCCGAAGCCCGACTGGCGCAAGGCGACGATTCTGTGCTGCAAGCCAAGCGCGGTACGGTAACCAGCCGGCTAGTGGCCGAAGCCGCACAACGGGGTGACCGACTGGCTGGCGAGGTCTTTCAGCGCGCGGCTACCTATCTCGGCTTAGGGGTCGCCGCGCTCATCAACCTGTTCAATCCGCAGATCATTATCCTCGGCGGCGGCGTGACCAACGCTGGAGACCTGCTCTTCGACACGGTAACCAGGGTCGCGCTGTCGCGGTGCATGCCGATCTTGTCCCACGGCGTGCAGATTGTGCCGGCCGCGCTGCGCGATGACGTTGGACTTCGCGGGGCGGCGATCTGGGCTTTTACTCCGCGGCCAAGATTTGGCTGATGACCACGCGCTGAATCTGAGACGTGCCCTCGTAGATTTGTAGAATCTTGGCGTCGCGCATCCACTTCTCTACCGGGTAATCGCGCATGTAGCCGTAGCCGCCCAATATCTGCACAGCATCCGACGTGACCTTCTGCGCCATATCGGCGGCGAACGCTTTGGCGAGGCTAGCCTCCAAATTGTTAGGCTGACCCTGATCCAATAACCATCCCGCGCGCCACGCCAACAGCCGCGCCGCGTCAATCTGCATCAACATGTCAGCCAGCATGAAGCGCACAGCCTGCTTGCTGACAATCGGCTTGCCGAACTGCACGCGCTCCTTAGCATACTGGAGCGCGTACTCATAAGCCGCACGCGCCACGCCGACCGCGCCCGCCGCCACGCCCGGCCGTGTCGCTTCGAAGACCCTCATCGCGCCAATGAAGCCGTGGCCCGGCTGGCCGAGCAAGTTTTCACAGGGCACCTCGACATCCTCGAAGATCACATCGCCGGTATGCGAGGCGCGGATACCCATCTTCCGCTCTTTCTTGCCCGCCTTAACCCCGCTCCAACCGGCCTCCACCACGCAGGCCGAAATGCCGGCGTATCCTTGGCTGGGATCTTCGGTGGCAAAGACGACGTACGTGTCGGCGATGCCGCCGTTGGTGATGAACCGCTTTTGGCCGTTGAGAACATAGCGGTCTTGCTTGCGCACGAGGCGCGTCTTGATCGAAGCCGCATCGGATCCGGCTTCCGGCTCGGTCAGCGCGTAAGCCCCCAGGTGGAGCTTGTCGCCATCACAGAAGCGCGGCAGGTATTTCCGCTTCTGTGCCTCATTGCCCATCATCACGATCGGCATGGCCGCCAGCCCATTGATCATCATGGCGGTCGCGATTCCGGCGCAACCCCAAAACAGTTCCTCGGTAATCAGCAGGTGCGTGACGGAGCCTGTCAGCCCCCCGCCGCCATATTCCTCCGGGATTCCGTACGATAGGAAACCTTGCTTGGCCGCCTTCTTTAACACCTCCCACGGCGTCTCTTCACACTCGTCATAATGCGCCGCAACCGGCCGGATCTCCCTCTCGGCGAACTCATGCGCCCACTCCTTGACCTGATGCTGTTCGTCGGTCAGTTTGAAATCAATCATACGACACTCCTCGCCTCACCGCCCTTTGAACTGCGGTTCTTGCCGCTGCATAAAGCTCATCACCCCGATGAGCGCGTCTTCGCTCTGGCCTACCTGCAGCGCGTGCGCCGATTCGATGTTGAGCCCCTCCTCCACGGTCATTTCGAGGCCGCGTGCCACACAATCAATGATCGCCGCCATCGCCAGAGGCGCGCCTCTCGCCAGCCGCATGGCGAGCGCGCGTGCCTCCGCCATCAATCCCGCCTGTCCCACCACCCGGTTCACCAGCCCATAGGTCATCGCGTCCTGTGCATTGATGCGATCACCGGTCAGCAGGTATTCCAGCGCGCGGGTGCGCCCGATGAGGCGCGGCAGCCTTTGCGTGCCGCCCCAGCCGGGAATGATCCCCAGGCGCACTTCGGTTAGCGCCAGTTGGGCCGTGTCCGCCATCACCCGCAGGTGGCACGACATTGCCAACTCAAAGCCGCCGCCATAAGCGCCGCCGTTGATCGCCGCAATAATCGGCTTGCGGAACGCTTCAATCTGGTTGAACAGCCTGGCGCCCTTCTGTTGGAACTGCCGCACGCGCTCGCCGGCAAACTCCTGGAAGTCGGCGCCTGCGCTGAACACCTTCTCTCCCGCGCCGGTCACGATCACCGCGCGCACGGTGTCGTCGCTATCAATCTCGGCCAGCGCGCGCTCCAATTCTTCTAACAGCGCCAGGTTGATTGCATTGACGGGTGGGTGGCTCAGGGTGATGAGGGCCACGCCGTTTTCCTTCTCCACGATCACGGTCTGGATTGTCATGCTGATCGCCAAGCAGGCGGCTGATTGCCGTCGGCCTACCGGCCCTCCTCCATCAGTTTCCGTTTTAATATCTTGCCGACCAAACTTTTGGGTAGGTCGCTGCGAAATTCCACCTGTTTTGGCACCTTGTACGACGCGAGATGCTTCCGGCAGTGTTCGATAATCTCCTCGGCGGTGGCCGTCTCGCCGTCCTTCAACACGACGTAGGCGCGCGGCAGTTCGCCATGATACGGATCCTTGAAGCCAACCAGCGCGGCTTCTTTGATTTTGGGGTGGGCATAAAGAACTTCCTCCACATCGCGCGGGAAAATCTTGAACCCGCCGGTGATAATCATATCCTTCATGCGATCCACGACGTAGAAGAACCCGTCCTCGTCCATTCTGCCGATGTCGCCCGTATGCAGCCAACCCTCGCGGATCATATTCGCCGTTTCGTCGGGCCGTTGCCAGTAGCCAAGCATCACCTGAGGCCCTTGGATACAGATTTCTCCGGTCTGGCCCACGGGCATCTCCGTCTCGCCGTCCTCGATGCTGACAAGTTTCGCGTTGGTGTCCGTTACCGGCAAACCGATACTGCCAACCCGGCGCGCGCCGTGGATGGGGTTAGCGTGGGTCAGCGGGCCTGTTTCGGTCATCCCGTAGCCCTCGACCAGCCGCCCACCGCTGATGGACTCAAACTTTTGCTGGACTTCTTGCGGCAGCGCCATCGCGCCGCTCAGGCAGACCTTGATCGAGCGCAGGTTGTGCCGGGCCAGCTGCGGGTCTTGCATCAGGTTCACGTAGAGCGTGGTTACGCCGGGGAAGACCGACGGGCGGTAGCGGTCAATCGCCTGCAAAACCGCCTTGCGCTCGAAGCGTGGGAAGAGAATAACCGACGCGGCATAATAGACGGCCTGATTCAGCCCAATCTGCTGGCCGTAGATATGAAAGAACGGTAAGACGCAGAGGAACACCTCCTGCCCCTCTACCGCGGCGGTATTCCACCGCGCGGCCTGTATCACGTTGGTGACCAGGTTGCGGTGGCTTAGCATGGCCGCTTTCGGCACGCCGGTTGTGCCGCCCGTATATTGCAACACCGCCAGATCGTCAGCCGTGACGGCGACCTCCGGGTCGGTGTCCGGCGCACGCAGGAGGAGCGACGTAAAGCGATGGTCCTGCGGCTCTATGGCCGCGCGGTGCCCCTCCTTCTGCTCGCGGAACAGCGTGTACAGCAGCCTCAGATGGGGCGGGAAATAATCTTTGATGTTGGTCACGATGACATTCCGCAGGCGGGTCCTTGACTGCACGGCCTTCACGCGGTTGTAGGTCGCAGTCAAGGTGACGATCGTCTCGGCGCCGCAGTCGTTCAATTGGTGCTCGAGCTCGTTTTCCGTATAGAGCGGCGAGTGGGCCGCAACCACAGCGCCGGCTTTCAGCGCGCCGTAATAGGCGATGACCCATTGGGGTGCGTTGGGCAGGTGGATAGCCACCCGGTCGCCCAACTTAACGCCCAAACTGATCAAGGCATTCGCAAAGCGATTGGTCAGGTGGTTCAGCGCGCCATAAGAAGTACGGCTGCCGAAATAGTACAGCGCCGGGCGATGAGGATACTTCGCAGCGGCGCTGTCCAGAAAATGATACAGAGGTTGAGCCGGATAGTCGAGGGATTGCGGCACACCCGGATCATATGATTTGAGCCACGGTTTGTCCATCATGAAGCGCTCCTTGGTAACAGACTCTATATGATCAGCGCCATCGCAGGCGCCGTTGCGGCGCCCCTCCCCCAGCCCTAGAATGTGAACAGCGTAAGACCTCCGGAAATGTCAAGCGCGGTGCCGGTAATATACTTGGCGCGTTGCGAGCACAGGAATGCGATCGCGTCCGCAACGTCGGCCGGCTCGCCTTCATGCCGAAACACCGTGCGCTTGCGGATACGGTCTTTCATGTCGTCTCGCATGAACTGGAACATCTCCGTGCCGATAATGCCGGGAAATACAGAGTTAGCCGTGATGTTGTAGCGCGCCTGTTCCAATGCCACTGTTTTCATCAGCGCAATCACGCCGGCTTTTGTCGCCGAGTAACCGGCTTGCCCGAACCCGCCCAGCACCCCGGCCGCCGACGAGATTGAAACCACGCGCCCTCAAGTTGACATTAAGGTCGCGCTGCCACATCCCCTGCGCCATCTGCTCGATCTTGCCGACGTTATCGAGCACGGCGGCGCTATTCACCAGAATCTCGACAGGCCCAAGCGTCGCATTGGCCGTCACGAACGCCGCCTGCACACTTTCTGGATCGGATACGTCTGCTTTTATCCCTATAGCGCTGGTCTGGCCCGTCTTCAACTCTGTTTCTGTGGCGGCGAGACCCTCTTCCCAGATGTCAAATAGTGCAACGTGGCACCCTTCGCGGGCCAGCGAGAGCGCGACCGCCCTGCCGATGCCGCGCGCTCCACCTGTCACAACCGCGACCTTACCGGCAATCCCGAGGTCCATGTTGGCTCCGTCCTTGAGAAAAATCAGCCTGTCAAATAAGATTGTATGCACTTCGCCTAAACCGTCAAGCGCGATTTTTAGGGTTTTTCTGGAAACGCCGTTTGCGCCTTGAATCGGTTTACGCTATCATGTCCCTCCACTACTCGACGAGGGAGTGCCCATGTCCAAGCTTAGCGACTTTCGCGCGATGAAAGACAAAATGTTTCGCGCGAGTTCCCAATCGCCGCTCACGCTGTCCCAGCGCAAGACGTTTGCCGGCCTCAAGTATTTTGATGAGAACCCGGCCTTGCGGATACAGGCTCGCCTGATCAAATATCCGAATCCCGCACGCATCACCATGGCCACCAGCACCGGGCTCACAGCCGATTACCTCCGGTACGGATATGCTCAATTCTCCATCGGGGGTACGACCCAG
>JACQEC010000226.1 GCA_016200765.1 Chloroflexota bacterium
GGGCGCGCCCTGCGGATGATGCTGGCGGCCGGAGCGGGCGTGCCCCTGCACATGCTGGGCGACCCGGACACGACGGCGCGGGCGACCGCCGGCGACGCGACGCGCGGGATGCTGTCGCATTACCGCACGCGGCAGTTGGAACTGATCGAGATGGTGAGCGAGGTGATCGAGCGGGCCGCACTGCGCGCGCAGGCCGCCGGTCGTCTGGTGATGCCGCGCGGCGGCTTGCAATTGCAGGCGCAGGTGCAGGAACTGACGCGCGAGGACAACCTGCTGTTGGCGCAAGCGGCGGAGGCTATCGTCAAGGCGTTGGAGGCCGCGCGCGCCAACGGCTGGGTGGACGACGCCACCGCGCAGGCGCTGATGTTGAAGTTTGCGGGCGAGAGCGCGACGGTGAGTATGACAGACCCGAAGGGTTTCTAAAACCCTTCGGGTCTAGCTACGCAGAGAGGAGCGCGAGATGACTGAACAATCGGAGACGCAGGCGATGCGCCTGCGCTTGCAGTATGACCTGCGCCCGCTGGGCTTGCCGGCGGCGGAACCGGCGGTGCGCGAATACGAGGTCACGCTGATTGCCGCCGGGCCGAGCAAGAACGGCCTGACCTTTCCGGCGGATGTCCTGCGCGAGGCCGCGCCGCTCTTCGAGGGCGCGACCTCCTTCGTGGACCATCTCCCGCTGGCGTCCGCGCCGCAAGCGAAGGGAGGCGGCGCGGCTTACCCCACAGTGCGCGACGTGGCGGGTGTGTTCAGCCGCCCGTTTGTAGATGCGTCCGGCAGTTTGCGCGGCACCCTGCGCGTTTTCCCCGGCGCGACCGCCCACTGGCTGTGCCCGTTGCTCGACGCGCTGATCCGCGAACGGGAGCGCGGCGGCACCGTCCCCAACCTCGGCTTGAGCGCCGACCTTCTGCTCCAGCGCCGCGCGGCCAGCGGCGAGGCGCAGAAAATTCTCAAGGTCTTTTCCGCCGACATTGTGTTCGACCCCGCGGCTGGCGGGCAATTCCAGCGCATTCTCAATTCCACACAAGGAGGAATGATGGACGAAGCAAAATCTCAAGTCTCACAACCGTTGTCGCCAGTGGCGAGCTCTGCGCCCGCCGACCTCTTGCGCGTGCAGTGCGCCGCCACCTTGAGCGCGGCGCTGGGCGCAAGCGACCTGCCGGCGCCGTTCAAGGACGCCGTGCGCGAGCAGTTTGACGGGCGCATCTTCGACGCCGCCGAGTTGAGCGCCGCCCTCGACCGCCAGCGCGCGCTCTACGCCGCCCTGCTGGAGCAGAACGTCGTGGAGGGCGCGGGCGCGTCCCGCAGTTCCACCCCTTCAGCCTATCCGGCGGAAGGGAGCGCAGGGAGACGGAACGCCTTCTCGCTCTGGTCGGACCTTGACCGCTTGCAGTTTGCGGCCGACCGGTTGCTCGGCGCGCCCGTGCCCGACGCGATGAGCGACGTGCCGCGGCTGTCCGGCATCCGCGAGTTGTATGTCCTGCTCTCCGGCGACCGCGAGATGCGGGGCATCTACCACGCGGAGCGCGTGACCTTCGCCAACGCCGCGACCGGCACCATGACCGGCCTCGTCAAGAACGCCATGAACAAGGTCATCGCGGCGCAATGGCAGAAGCTGGGGCGCGCCGGCTATAACTGGTGGCAGAGGGTGGTTTACGAGGACGACTTCGAGTCGCTCAACCAGATTTCGTGGATCACCGTCGGCGGGTTTGGCGACCTGCCGACCGTGTCGGAGGGCGCGGCCTACACGGAACTGGCGTGGGGCGACAACGCCGAGACGACCACCTTCGTGAAGAAGGGCGGCTACATCGGGCTGACGTTGGAGATGATGGATCGCGACCAGACGCAGAAGGTCAAGGCGATTCCGGTGGGGCTGGCGACCGCCGGCATCCGCACGCTGTCCAACCAGATTGCGGTGTTGTTCACGCAGGCCAGCGGCACCGGCCCGACGCTGGCCGACGGCCTCGCGCTGTTTGAAACGGGCACGCACAAGAACCTGCGGACGACCGCGCTCTCGGCGGCGGAGTGGGACGTGGTGGTGCAGAAGGTGTTCCAGCAGGCCGAGTTGAAGAGCGGCAAGCGGCTGGGCCTGCGCCCTCGCTACCGGTTGGTGCCGATTGAGTTGGAGAAGACGAGTCTGGTGATTGACCAGAGCGAGCAGGAGCCGGGCACGGCCAACAACGACGTCAACGTGCGGATGGGCAACACGACGGTGGTGGTGCCGGAGTGGACGGACACGAACGACTGGGCGGCGGTGGTGGACCCGGACGTGTACCCGTGCATCGGGGTGGGCTATCGCTATGGCCGGATGCCGGAGGTCTTCGTGGCAGACCAGAACGCGGTCGGCTCGATGTTCACCAACGACGAGATGCGCATCAAGGTGCGCTTCATCGTCGGGGTGGGCATCATTGACTACCGCGGACTGCATAAGAGCAACGTGTAGGATTTTCGCCGGGATCACTCGGAGTGAAGCGAAGCGTCTCGTTGTGCGGCCTTGAGACCCTTCGCTTCGCTCCGGGTGACAAACTATCAGAAGTCTTTTCGACAGGAGGCTTGGATGAACGAACGGATAATTCCCATCACGTTGAAGGTGCCGACGCAGGCGGCGGGCGCGAATCTGGCGGGGGTCAAACTGCCGGTGATCGGCACGCTGGTCGGGGTGTCGGCGTCGCTGGACGCCGTGACCGGCGGCCCGACGGATGTGAAGTACGACCTGTTGAGCGCGGGCAGTAACATCTCCGGCTTCAACGCCATCTCGGTCGGCACCACCGCCGCGGCGACGACGCTGACGAAGAGCAAACACTTCGGCGGGACGATTGACCCGGTGGAGATCGCGGCGGGCAACAACCTGACGGTCAGCACGACCATCACGGGCGGCTCGTCGCCGACGGCGGGGCTGACGGTGGTGCTGTACCTGCTGATGGGCGAGTGACGGGCGTTAGGGCGTGAGCGCGTTGCGCGTTTACGCGTTTTGGGCGTCTCACGTAGGGGCAGGTCTTGCGCTTTCGCGGCGTGAAGTTCCGATACCTGCCCTGTGCGTCCCCATTAGGAGCGAAGCGGCGCGCGAGTGGCTTACGCAGAACGCGTTTACGCGCTAACGCCCTGATCGCCGAACCAGCCAACCCGCCAAACCGGCAACAGTGGTCGTGGCGATGGCGAAGAAGAGCGAGAGCACGGGGCCAAAGACGCTGGCGCCGAGCGCGTCCTCGATGATGAAGTCGTCCATGCTGGCCGCGCCACTGCGGGCGAAGTCTTCGAGCATGTAGCGGTTCTGGCGGATGATGTCCATGAAGAGGAAGGTGTTGAGCCAGAGGGTTGCGAGGCCGATGGCGGAGCCGATGAGCGAGGCGGTGATGCCCGCGGCGATGGCCGCCGAGATGCGGCCCGCGGCGCAGAAGGCCAGCCAGCCCGCGAGCGCGTAGAGCGCGAGCATGGCAAGCAGGAAGCCGTTGTTCAGCCACGTGTAGTCGTCGAGGACGGTGAGGTTGCTGATCAGGTTGTAGGCCATCCAGTCCATACCGACGACGAGGCCGAAGGGCAGGCCATAACGCAGGGACGGGCGGGAAAGGTCAAGCCAGGGCGCGCGCATAGGGGACATTATAACATGGGTTGGGCGGCTGGCTGACGAACCCATATCACCGCCGAGCGCGCAACCCTTCGACACCCTTGGACAAGCTCAGGGTGCTAGGCTCAGGGTGCGGCGCGCGGAGATTTTTTACGATTTTCTCAGCGTCCTCTGCGCGCTCGGCGGTGAGTATGAAAAGCATAGAGAGTGCCTTGAGGCAGGAGGTCTGAATGTCAACCTACTTGAGCGATGTGCGCGCCAAGGTGCGCAATGACTTGCGCGACGGCGGCGCGAGCCTCTGGAGCGACGCGCAGTTGAACGGCGCGATTGACCGCGCGCTGGACGAATACAATGCGGTCTTCCCGAAGATCAGCTACGGCGACGGCGACTTGAGCACGCTGACAAACTTCACCGGCACCCAGCCGCGCGTGTGGGACATGAGCCCGCTCATCTCCGGCGGCAAGCCGCTGTGGACCATCTTCGAGGTCGAGCAGTTGGACGGCGCGCAGAACACGCCGTTCACGCCGCGGCGGGTGATCCCGTTCCAGCGGCGCGGCATCTACCTGCTGGTGGACGACCGCGCCGACGAGCCGCAGTCGTCGTGGTGGGTGCGCCTGTGGCGCGTGGAGGCGCGCGTGTTGAGCGAGACGGTGCGCGACTACCCCGACGTGGACGAAGATACAATCGTGCTGGGCGCGGCGGCCTACGCGCTCGACGCGAAGGCGTCGCAGTCACCCAACGAGGTCGGCAGTTCAAGCCTGACACCGCGCGACTGGCGGCTGATGGCTGACGGCGCGCTGGCGGAGTTCAAGCGCCGCCAGCGCGTCATCCGCGACCGCGAGGGGACGGGTGTGACGGCGGCACCGGCGGCGGAGGGTTAGGCGATATGGAAATTACGCGCACGCTCGCCAACGGCGCGAACGAGTTGAAGGCCGGCGAAGCGTCCATGGTGACGGTCAGCGGCCCCAGCGCGGCCTACAGCATCACGGGCATCGTGGGAGGGCGCGAAGCACGGCGGCTTGTGATTTTCAACAACACGGCTTACCCGCTGACGCTCAACCACGACGACGCGGCCTCGGCGGCCAGTCGGCGCATCCGCACGAGCGACGGCGCGAACAAAACGGCGCCGGCGGGCGGTTACGCCCTGCTGGCCTACAACTGGGGCATCCAGCGGTGGCTGTTGATCGTGTAGCCGCGCGCCGGGCGCTCCTGAACGGAGGCGAACATGTCAGAAGAGGCTGTGCAATTTGATTGGCGCGCCCTGTTGAACAGCGCGAAATTTTGGCTGGCGCTGTTGGCGCTGGCGCACGCGCTCATCCTGCAAGTTGATCCGGCGTTTCCACCCGATGTGATGAAGGCGGCGGATGAGTTGGTGCTGGTCGTCGTCGGCGTGCTGGCGGCGAAGGAGCCGCTCAAGGCGCGGTTGGCGAAGGGGCGGGAGGAGTAGAAGCCTTGTGTTTGACGAGGAAAAATGCCGGCGCCCGCAAACATGCTTGCGGGCGCCGGTTCAGGGAAGGGGTACGAGTGCTCTGCTTTTCTCGCAGAGATTATTTCGGCGCGAACAGGTCGTAGAAGATGGGGAAGGTGCCGAGCAGTCCACCGATGATCAGGATCAGGGTCCAGATGAAGATCGGGTCAAACTTGACGTCCTTGTCCTTCCACATGAAGTGCAGGACCACCCACGCCGCCAGCCAGATCACCATACCCGTGCCGGTCTTGCCGGCCAGCGGGCCGACGCCTGCGTTGAAGCCGCCCATGAAGGTCTTGAGATTCGGGATGGCTTCGGTCAGCGTGACGGTCAGGCCGTAGCCGAAAGAGCCAATGCCGGCGGCAAGGATGGCGGCGGCCGCTTCGCCTGTAGGCTTGCTCGCCGTCATCGGAGCCATGCCGACATCCGTCTTGGTCTTGGTTTCCATCTGCGTGTCTCCTTATGCTCTCTGGTTTAGTGAAGGGGCGCGGCTTTGGTGATGAACGCGCCGAACAGCCCGGCCACACCCGCCACGCCGAAGGCGACGGCGAACAGCACCATCAAGGCCCAGCGGATCTTCGGATTGTTGGTCAGTTGGTCGCGGTAGCGCCAGACGACGAAGGCCACTGCGGTCGCCAGTATGGGCGCGAACCACGCGACATGCTCCTTCCATTCCATGCCGAAGTTGTGCCACTCGGCCAGCTTGGGGTTAGCCAGCAGGTAGTAGCGCGGGAAATCGAGGAGCGCGGCGCCGGTGGCGCCGGTCGGCGGCTTGGCGCGGTAC
>JACQEC010000271.1 GCA_016200765.1 Chloroflexota bacterium
GGTGGAGCGCGAGACACACACCGTCTGGCTCTCGCCGATCTTCAAGTGGTATCGAAAAGATTTCGAGCGCGCGGCCGGATCCGTGCTGGCTTATCTGGCGCGCTATTGGGACGAAGATGACAGGGCCTATCTGGAGCGGCACGGCGCGCAGGTTAGACTGCGCTACTTCAAATACGACTGGAGCCTGAATGGACAGCACGATGCCGCCGCTCACTTGGCCCGCGCTTGACCTCTGCTTCCAACCCCACGCCCCGGTCGTCTCAAGCCCCACGCTAGATGACGGCAAGATTACCCCCGTTGACGATTCGTCCCTTTGAACCGCGCGACCAACCCGCCGCGCGCCGCCTGATACTCGACGGCCTCGGCGAGCATTTCGGCGCGATTGACGAGACCCTCAACCCCGACCTCGACGAGATCATGGCGCACTACGTCCGGGCGGGGCATCTCTTTGTGGTGGCGGAGGTGAACGGCGCGCTGGCCGGCACGGGCGCGCTCAAGTCCGTCGCGCCGGGCGCCGGCCAGTTGGTGCGGATGTCGGTGCGCCGTGAACAGCGCCGCAGTGGGATTGGCCAGGCGCTGGTAGAGTACCTGCTCGGCGCGGCGCGGGCGCGCGGGCTGGCCCCCGATCCAGTCGGGGGCTGGCGCGGTTGATCGTCGAGACAAACCACGACTGGCACGACGCGATCCGCCTGTACCAGCATTGCGGCTTCGCGGCCTATGCGCGCGACGAGGTGAGCGTCTATCTGGCGCTGGAATTGAGCCGAGTTTGAACCGCAAGATTCGGATAGACGCGGGCGCGCAGTTGGCGTATGATGGGAGCGTATCGTAAAGTCGTCGGGGCGGATGCTCTGCCCCGATACCCGATTCTTGAGGAGACCCATCATGAACGAAGACCAGCGCTGGCAGGCCGTTTTGCAGAGAGACCGCGAGGCCGATGGCGCGTTTGTCTATGCTGTGCGCTCGACCGGCATCTATTGCCGCCCGTCGTGCCCGTCGCGCCGCCCACAGCGCGCGCAGGTGGTGTTCTATGAGCGCCCCGCCGCGGCGGAGCAGGCCGGCTTCCGCGCCTGCCGCCGTTGCCAGCCGCGCCAGATCGCGCCGAGCGCGCCGGAGCCGGAATGGGTGCGCGCCGCCTGTGATTACATCGAGGCGCACCCCGGCGAGCCGCTGACGCTTGATACCTTGAGCGCGCGCGTGCACGTCAGCCCGTATCATTTACAGCGCACGTTCAAGCGCGTGACCGGCGTGACGCCGCGCCAGTACGCCGAAGCGCGGCGGCTGGAGCGGCTGAAGACGGGGCTAAAGAACGGCGGCACCGTCACCGGCGCGCTTTACGAAGCCGGATACGGCTCAAGCAGTCGCCTGTACGAGCGCTCTGCCGATCAACTCGGCATGACGCCGGCGGCCTATCGCAAAGGAGGGTTGGGAATGCAGATTCATTACACACTGGCCGCTTGCCGGCTCGGCCGCCTGCTGGTGGCCGCCACGGAGAAGGGCCTCTGCGCGGTCAGTCTGGGCGACGCCGACGCCGCGCTCGAAGCGGCCTTGCGGCAGGAGTACCCCGCCGCCGACCTGCGGCGCGCCGACGCCGCGCTGGGCGAGTGGGTGCACGCGCTGACGGACTACCTGTCCGGCCAGCCCTTGCGCGGCGACCTGCCGCTGGACGTGCAGGCGACGGCCTTTCAGCGGCAGGTGTGGGACGCCCTGCGCGCCATTCCTTACGGCCAGACGCGCACCTACAGCCAGATTGCCCTGTCGCTCGGCAACCCGAAGGCCACCCGCGCCGTCGGCCACGCCTGCGCCAGTAACCCCGTCTCGCTGGTCATCCCCTGTCATCGCGCGGTGCGCGCCGACGGCGGGCTGGGCGGCTACCGTTGGGGGCTGGAGCGCAAGCGGCGCCTGCTGGAAACGGAAGCGCCGAAAGGGTGAGAGCCTCGCGGCCTTCAGTGGTTGTTCAATGACAGGCAACTACGGGTATGACCGGCGCGTCGGATTAGGAACGGCCGTCATTGATGGCGGTGCGGTGGGTGTTGACAAAGATAGTGTAGGCGTTGCGGTGGGCGTGACCGCTGGCGCCGACGCTGGCGCCGAGAATTCGCCGGTGACGAAATTGAGGCTACCGGTGCCCCCGCCAGCAATGCTAAACAAAACCGTGTCCCCGGTGATCTGCGTAATCGTTAATGGCCCGGTCGGGTATAAGTAATCTTGTGCAGAACCGCTTTTCCCCATCAGAGCGGCGGCGCAAGGATCAGTAAATCCTTGCTCTACCCGAATCAGCCCCTCTTGTGGTGTGTTATAGGGAGCGCCTGCCCAGATGACATAATGCACTTCATTCTTGACTACAGAAGCAACATTGACGAACCGCCTGTAGTCAAGAGGGCCATCTGGCCGCGCGACATAAATACCAGTTAGTATCCCAGTATTCGGGCATGACGTTCTTGGTGGCAGAGGTGTCGGCTTCGGGGCGCGCGGCGCGTTGGCCGCCTCTGTTTCTTTGGCCTGTGTGATCGCCTCAGCCGTTTGTTTAGAAGGCGGCACTTGACTGCTACCCCCGCCTTGAACTGATGTAGGATATGCAGTTGGCGGCGGATAGGATGGCAGAGGATAGGGCGGGGCTGACCCCTCTGAACCCGCGACTGGCGACGGGCTGTGACTATCACTATAGATTGTGAAGAACAGGGCGCCGAGCACGAGCGCGCTACCAAACAGCGCGGCTACGAGCCACAATGGTCGTTGCCCTGTTGACGGTGGCCGCATCATCAGACTAATCCGTAAATGTCAACCTAACCCAACAGATCAACCACAAGATCGATATTCAACTGCTCCGTCCGGCTCAAGTCGGCAAAGTCAAGATCAAGTGTGAAGATCATGCGCCCTTCACGGCTCGCGGCAGTGGCAATGGCTGTGTCAGGCTGAGAGAGCAAGCCCTCTTCGGCGGCAGTCAGCACATCGTGGCCTAGTGCCGCCAGGTCGGGCTTGAGATGGCGGGACAAGTTTTCGTCCAGCTTGAGCATCATAGCGCGATCTTCCAGGTATTTTCGTGGGCCAGTGCGGCGGCGTAGGCCAGTGCGGCGTTGATGTCGTCGCGCATCAGTTGGGGGTAATGATCCATCAGCTGGTCGGGAGTCAACCCCTCGGCCAGCGCGTCAAGGATAATGGCGATATAGATTCGCGTGCCGCGAATACACGGTTTGCCACCCGCGATGGCGGGATCAACGCTGACGCGATGCAACAGTTCCTGGTGGGTCATATGCAGGCAGCCTCTTGATGCAGGTTGATTATACCTCTTCTAACCGATGCCGCTACTATCCCCTTAGCTCAATCTCCAACCCAACATTCAACTGCTCCGCCCGGCTCAAGGCGGCCCGCGCCGCGGCCATATCCTGCGCGGCGTTGCCCACCGATTTGAACAGGGTGATTTCGCTCTCGCTCTGTCGCCCCGCCTTCCGCCCCAAGACAATCTCGCCCAACTCGGCGTAGATCGCCTCTTCGCCCATCAGTCCCGCCTTGATCGGGATGACCAGATCGCCCGCCTCGTGCGCGACCGTCGCGCGCGAATCCACCACGATGCGGCTCGCGCGGCGGATGGTCTCGTCGTCGGTTTCGCGCGTCGCGGGGGTGTACGCGCCGATGGCGTTGACGTGCGCGCCCGCCGACAGGTCGTGGCCGTCGAAGACAGGCGTGGGCGAGTTGGTGCAACAGCAGATAATGTCCGCACCGCGCACGGCGGCGCTTGCGTCAGCCACCGCGCGGATGCGCGGCACGGCGGGCAGCGCCCCGCGCAAATCGTCGGCCAGCGACTGTGACGACGCCTGATGGCGGCTGACGATGCGAATCTCCTCGATGCCGCGCACCGCGCACATGGCCAGCGCGTGCGCGCGGCCCTGCGGCCCCGCGCCGATGATCGCGGCCACCTTCGCATCCGCGCGCGCCAGATAGCGCGTCGCCAATCCCGATCCGGCGGCGGTGCGCAGAGCCGTCAGAACCGCGCCGTCCATCAGCGCGAGCGGCTCACCCGTCTGCTCGTCCACCAACAGAACGGCGGCCAGAATCGCGGGCAGGCCGCGCTGGGCGTTGCCGCCATGCACCGACACCACTTTCAGCCCCAACGTCCCCGTTTGCAGGCGAGGGGGATGAGGCGACAGGTGCGCGGGCATGAACAGGCTCACGCCGTCGCCCGCCGCCAGCCCGATGCGCTGGGGCACGGTGGCCGCGCCGGACGAGAGCTGCGCGAACGCCCCGGCCATCGCCTCAATCGTCTCGGCCATGCTCAAGCAGAGTTGGAGGTCGGAGCGGGTGAGGATACGCATAGGGAATTTACCCGTGGAGAGGATAGGATCGCGTCTGATCTATTCTGCGCCTATTATAGGGGAGTCGGCGCGATTTGTATATGGGGGCTTCCCCCCATTTTTGCGAGGCGTGTTGACCGATGGTCAGCGGCGGTCTGCGCGCCCTGAACCGCGCGACTGGGGGCGCGGTGCGGGGGGGGGCGAACAACGTCGGCGCGCTCGCCAAGGAAATCTGCGGCGCGGGGCACCGCTTGGAGGAATTATGGCAGGGTTCGAGGCCGGGCTATGGCGCTTGCGGAACAACGTGCCACGCGCCGCCGGTTAAGATCGGCGGGTGATCGGCTCGATTAGCCTCTAGACCAACGGTCAACCGCGCCTTGCCAGGCGGCGCGGTCAACGTCATCCGCTCCAACACGCGGCGCCCACTGAATGGCCTGCTGGGAGCAGGTGTCAACGCACGTTCCACAGGTGATGCAGGCGCCGGGATCAGCCGCCGCGACGACCGTTTCCGTCTGTATCGCTCCGCTGATAGGATGCTTTTCGTAAGGTCTTGCGCTGGGAAATGTCATGAGGTCGCTCCATTCAAACGCGCAGAGGTCCGTCTTGTCTGCAAAGACGGACCTCACGATTGTTAAGACTCACCGCGCCGGCGTTGGCCGAGGGGCAGGGGCACTCGACGGCGGCGCTATTTCACCTCGAAGGCGACCGCCATGCCGGCCTTGTAGTGATCAACGACGTTGCAGACGAGAACGTATTTGCCCGGCTTGAGGGTGAACGTCTCGCTCTTGCTGGCTCCGTCCGCAATATCCTCAATCTCTCCGACGTTAGCCGCCCCGGCCTCTTCATCCACCTTGCTCTCGGCGGCCCTCATCTTCAGCGCCGTCGGGCCGAGGTCTGTCTTCAACAGCACCAGTTCGTGCTCGAGCTTGCCCGTGTTGCGCACATCAAAGGTGACCTTGCCGGCCGGCACCGAGGCCGCGCTAAGCTTGATGGTGTACTCGTCTTCGGTGACGCGGACGGTGGTTGAGGCCTCCGCCGCGGTCGAGCCACAGCCCGTCATCACCAGCGCCGCGACCAGCGCCACAGCCGCCAAGGCCGCGATCTTGAAAAGTGTGAAAGTCTTGAACATGATTCCTCCTTAGGGATTGGGCGTGAGGTTCTCTGCGCCCTGGATTGGTTATCCCTATTGTGGCACGTTTACGCCCTGCGGTCTATCGCTGAAAGGCGTGATTCGCCAACAAAAAAGACCTGATGTTTCGCTCAGGTCTTTGGGGCTTGGTGGGCGATGGTCTGTTTGCTCACTCGTCGGCTTCAATCAGTCCTCGCCGAATGGCGTATTTAATCAGTTCGGTGCGGTTGTGCAAGTTCAGTTTTTCCATCAGATGCAGGCGGTGCGTCTGCACGGTGTTGAGGCTGAGCACCAGCGCCTCGGCAATTTCACGGTTCGTCTTGCCCGCCGCAATCAACTTGAGCACTTCGCGCTCGCGCGGGGTCAGCGGGTCACGGGCGGCGGCGCCCTGCGCCTTCAGGTAATCGCCGACCAGTTTTTTGGCCATCGTCGGATAGAGGTAGACGCCGCCCTGCTGGATGGCGCGGATCGCGCTCAACAACTCATCGGAGCCCGCGCCTTTGAGCACATAGCCCGCCGCGCCCGCCGCCAGCACGCGGAAGAAATAATCCTCGTCCTCGTGCATGGTCAGGATCACAATCGGCAAGTGCGGCTGCAGCTGCTTCAGCGCGCGCGTCGCTTCGAGGCCGTTCTTGCCCGGCATCCCGATGTCCATCACGACCAGATCGGGCTTGAGCGTCTGCGCTAGACTCAACACGTCATCGCCATTCGACGCTTCACCCACCACGACCAGATCAGGCTGGGCGTTCAAGATCATGCGCACGCCTTCACGCACGATGGCATGGTCATCGGCCAGCAGGACCCGCAGTTTAGGCATCGGCGGGGCCCTTCTGCGGCGGGATGCCAATCTCGATCTGCGTCCCGCGCCCCGGCGCGCTATGCACCTCGAGGCGCCCGCCCACCAGATTGGCGCGCTCGCGCATGCCGATCAGGCCCAGGCGCTCGCGCGGCAGGGCCGGGTCAAAGCCCTCGCCGTCATCTTCCACGCGCGCCACGATCCCCCCGCCGTTCCCTTCGAGGCTGATGCGCACATGCCGGGCGTGCGCGTGGTGCGCGATGTTGTTGATCGCTTCCTGCATCACGCGGAAGAGCACCGTCTCGACGGCGGAGGGCAGGCGCGTCTTCGGCCACGCGCGCGTGTTGGTGGAGACCTCGATACCGAGCGGCTCCAGGTGCTGCTCGGCAAAGCGGCGGATGGCGGGAACGAGCCCCAGGTCGTCGAGAGCCGCCGGGCGCAAACCGAGAATGATCGAGCGCAAGTCGCGCAGCGCGTCCTGTGTGAGCGCCCGCACACGCGCCAACTGGGCGCGCAACGGCGCGGAGAGGTCTGCGCTGCCGGCCTCCACGCCTTCCAGGCCCATCAACAGGGCGGTCAGCGCCTGTCCCGTTTCATCGTGCAGCTCGAGGGCGACGCGCTTGCGCTCTTCTTCCTGCGCGTTGATCACGCGCTCCAGCAGCTGCCGCCGCTCGCCCTCTTCGCGCTGTAACTGTGTGTAAAGCGTTTCCAGTTCCCGCGTGCGCTCCTTCACGCGGGTCTCCAGTTGATTGCTCCACTCGGTGATGTCTGCGTACGACTGCTGCAGGCGCACGCGCATGGCCTCGAACGCATCGGCGAGCGCGCCAATCTCGCCGCCGGTGCTCAAGAGCACCGGGCTGCTGAGATCGTTATCCGCC
>JACQEC010000272.1 GCA_016200765.1 Chloroflexota bacterium
CATCTGGCTGATCATGGCGTGGTCAATGCTCTCGCCGAAGCCTAGCACGGCGACCGGATGCTGCTTCAGGTCGCGTGCGCGCTCCATAGATGTCAGCACGACCGCGCCCCCCGCGTCGGTGACGAGACAGCAATCCAACAGATTGAACGGCCACGCCACCCACCGGCTCGACAGCACGTCGTTAATCGTCAGGGGATCGCGGTACATGGCCTTGGGGTTGAGCGCGGCCCAGGCGCGCGTGGCTACGGCGATCTCGGCCAACTGCTCTTTGGTTGTGCCATACATGGCCATGTGCCGTGAGCACGCCATCGCATACGCCCCCACGGGTGACGGCAAGCCCCACACCGCCTCGAACTGGCCGCGAACGCTTTGCGGCGATGACGACATACCGGAGACACCCACGCGTGACTTACCGCTTTCGCCGTGCGTGATCAAGGCCACGTTGCAGATTCCATTGGCAATAGCCATCGCCGCGTGGCCGACATGGATCACAAAAGACGACCCGCCAACTGCCGTGCCGTCCAGGAACTTCGGGATGATGCCCAGATACTCGGCTGTCTCCATCGGTGAGACGCCCGCCGTAAATACCGCGTCTACATCCGACGTGCTCAGCCCGGCCTCGCCGAGCGCGTTGTGCGCGGCTTCCGCGTGCAGTTGGATCAACGACCGGTCAGGCACAATGCCAATCTTGTCCGACTCCGCAACACCGACAATCGCTACTTTTCCTGAAATGTTGTTCATCATCTCTCCGCAAATCGTGACTAGCGCGTCTCGCCGTAGGGCGGCAGGTCTATCTTCCAGAACTTCGCGCCGTGACCGACCTCCATCCACGACGCCTCCGCGATGTCGCCCCGGTGTGAGTTCAGCCCTATCGTTTTGACGGTTCCGTCGTCCAGCGGCACCGGTACGGCCAAACCTTCGCCAAAGGTCTTGGGCAAGAGCGCCCCCAGCGAATCCAGTGTCCAGCCGTTTTCATTCCGAACGGTTTTGACAACCTGCGGTTGCGAGACGAGCGAAATCGAGTATCCAAAGGAAGCGAAGCACTGCCCGCTGACATTCGCGGCGTCATCGCTAGCCAGATAGACGACGAGGGGCGCCACGTTCTCCGGGTCACGCTCGGTGCCCGCCGCCGTTTCGCTAGGCATCTTGCCCGTCTCTTTCATCACCTGTTGCACCGTGCGCGGCACCGCATCAATCATTCGCGTCCAGCCGCTCGGCAGAATTGCGTTGGCCGTGCAGTTGTACGCCCGCATCGAGTTTGCCAGCACCCACGTCAGGCCAAGAATGCCGGACTTGCCGGCGGCATAGTTGGGTTGGCCGGGCGAGCCGAACGCCGAGGAGGATGACATATTGATGAACCGGCCGCCCTTCTGCTCGCGGAAGCGCGACGATGCTTGGCGGCAGACATTAAAGGTGCCCTTCAGGTGCACCGCAATGACGGCGTCCCATTCCTGCTCGCTCATGTTGAAGATCATCCGGTCGCGCAGGATGCCCGCCACATTCACGACGATATCAATCTTCCCAAAGGTGTCTACGGCCTGCTGGATCATCGCCGCCGCTTCGTCATATTTCGCCACGTTGCCGTAGTTCGCCACAGCCCGGCCACCATCCGCGGCGATCTCGTTCACGACCTGCTGTGCGGGCGTGGTGTCTGCGCCCTCACCCGCGAGCGTTCGTGACCAGCGCAACCTTACCGTCAAGTTTGCCCATATTATCCTCTCTTGGTTTCAAAATACTCTTGCCACCGCCAATACTTCACGCCCGGCGCGATCTCCTGCCACGATGACTTGTCTTCCTGCAAGAGCTGGGTGCGGCGCTTGGGCGCCTCCTCGCCCGGCTTGGGCGGCAAGGGTGGCGGCGTCAGCCCCGCGCTCAACGTCTTCGGGAACAGGTCGAACAACTCAGCTGATCCCCAGCGATGAGTGCCCTGCAAGATGCGCACCGCTTCGGCGTGCGAGTATAAGTTCAGAGTATAACCCTGAATGCCAATAAACTGGCCGTTGATGTAACTGGCCTCCGGCGTCGCCAGATAGGTGACAATCGGCGCGACATTCTCCGGGTCAACCTCGGTGCCCTTCGAGGCTTCGCTCAAAGTGCGCCCGGTCTGCTGCAAGACCATCTGGCCGCGCGGTGTCGAATCGGTCATTCTCGTCGCGACAAACCCCGGCACGATGGAATTGGCCGTGACGTTGTATTTGGCCATCGAGTTCGCCAGCGTCAGCGTGAAGCCAAGTATCCCGTGCTTGGCCGCGCCATAGTTCGGCTGGCCCGGACTGCCCCACGCCGATACCGACGCGAAGTTGATAAAGCGCCCCCACTTCTGCTCACGGAAGCGCGCCGAAGCATGGCGGCAGGTATTGAAGGTCCCCTTCAGGTGCACGGCGACCACCGCATCCCATTCGGCCTCACTCATGTTGAAAATCATGCGGTCGCGCAGGATGCCCGCAATATTGACCACGATGTCAATGCTTCCAAACGTCTTGACCGCCTGCTCGATCATGACCCCAACCTGATCGTAGTCCGTGACCGAGCTATAGTTGGCAGCCGCCTGACCACCGTCGGCGGTGATTTCGTTGACAACTTTCTGCGCCGGCGTCGTGTCCGCGCCTTCGCCCGTCACGGTCACACCGAGGTCGTTGACGACGACCGCCGCGCCCTCTCTAGCCATCAACTTGGCGACGCCGCGCCCGATGCCGCCGCCGCCCCCAGTGACCAGCGCTACCTTTCCATCAAGTCTGCCCATGTTATACCTCAAGTGTGGATTTGAGAATCGAACGCGCCCGAGGCCGCGCCGTTTTGCGCCTCGGCCTTTGCTATTCGCTAAAACTCCGGCGGCGTATGCATTAATAACGCTTTGCCGCTCCCCGTCACATGAAACCACTGATCCACGGATTCGCCGGTCTGGTACTCCCTCACCCACTGCAGAAACTGTTGCCCGCAACCCGGGCAATCGTAGGTGAGCGTCTGCAGGACCAGTGTGCGTTGCGTGGCTTGGCCGCTTGCGGTCTGTGCGGCGGCCACCAGTACAGTTGTGCATTCGGGGCAATGATACATGTGCCCTCCAATCGCTAGTGCCGGCTATTCGCCTTCGCGGAACCGGCTGGTACGATCAAACAATCCAGCGCCTTCGCGCCCTTACCGACCTCGAACACGACAATCGGGTTGATGTCTATCTCGCTCACCACTTCGCGCACGTCTAAACACAGCTGTGAGAAGTTCGTGAGAATGTTCACCAGTGCATCCACATCGGCAGGCTTGGCCTCGCGCGCTCCGGCCAATATCGCTTGCCCCTTCAGTGAAGCGATCATGCGCCGCGCATCGCCCTCGTTCAGCGGCGGCACGTCGAGCGCGACATCTTTCAGCACCTCGACAAAAATGCCGCCCAGCCCCACGAGCACGCCGGGGCCAAACTGCGCGTCGCGCGTCATGCCGACGATGACCTCCTGCCCACCTCCTACCATTTCTTGTACCGATACGCCGTGCAACTCAGCCTGCGGGTTGTAGCGGCGCGCGCTAACCATGATCCGCTCATAGGCCGCGCGGACGTCGGCCTCGCCGCCGACATTCAACGCAACACCGCCCGCTTCCGTCTTATGCATGATCTGCGGAGAGACAATCTTCATGGCAACCGGATAGCCGATCTCGCCTGCGTAGCGCGCCGCCTCGTCAGCCGTCCTAGCCAAACACTCGCGCGTGACCGGAATCCCGTACAACGCCAGTACCTGTTTGCCCGCCGACTCGGTGAGCGCGCCGCCATTGGCCGCGGCGATGATCTGACGCGCCTGCGCGGCTCGCCCATCCACACCTAGGATCGGCGTCGAAGAAGAGCGGCTCTCTCTCGATTCCTGAAACTCGGCGTAGTTAATCAGCGCCTTGACGGCGCGCAAGATGTTGTCCACCCCCATCAGAAACGGCACACCGTCCAATTCGGCGGCGGGCTGCAGCAAATCAGGCATCCCAAGCGGCTTGTCGCGGAACGTGCCGGCCACCTTCGACGTCCTGATAAATAGCTTATCCGGATACTTCTGCATCGCCGCGAGGACAATCTTTCCGCCCGGACTTTCCAGGTCCATCTTGGTGTTGCCGCCGAGGTTGTGCAGGATAATGTGGATGTTGGGCTCCGCGCCCATCGCATCCAGCGCGGCGACGTGGATATGCTGGTCTGTGACGCCGCCCGGCCCTGTGATGTCGAGCGGGTTGCTCACGGCAATATAATCGTACAGCACTTTGCGGATGATTTGCGCGCTCTCCGGGCCGAACGATGGAAAGCTCACGCCGATATCTTCCGCGAGGTCGGCAATCACGGCGTTCTCGCCGCCGGAGTTGGTCAGCGCGGCCACGCCCCGCCCTTTGGGCAACTTGCGCGAGTGCATGATCGCCATCGTCTCGATCATCTCGTTCAGGCTATAAACGCGCGTTACGCCATGCTTGCGCAAGGTCGCGTCAATCACCTTGTCCGAGCCGGCCAGTGAGCCGGTGTGCGCCTGCGCCATGCGCTGTCCAGCCTCCGAGCGGCCCACTTTCAGCACGACGACCGGCTTGTGCTGCTCGGCGCACCGATCTACCGC
The DNA here is from genome assembly GCA_016200765.1 of Chloroflexota bacterium. Taxonomy (GTDB): domain Bacteria; phylum Chloroflexota; class Anaerolineae; order JACRMK01; family JACRMK01; genus JACQEC01. The sequence continues at coordinate 4,569 of JACQEC010000272.1, forward strand.
TTCGATAAACTGCTCCGGCTTGTGAAACTGCTCCACGTAACAACCGATCACGTGTGTATGCTCGTCGTCGGCGAAGTAGCGCACACAGTCGGCGACATCAACATCCACCTCGTTTCCCGTGCTGACGATGTGCGCGAAACCGATATACCGGTCAAGACATGCGCTCGCCACCGAGATGGCGAGACCGCCGCTTTGAAACGCCAGCGACAGCCGGCCGGGCATCATCACCGCCCGCTCGGTGTTCGGCATTCCGGCAAACCGATACGGCGCGCTCATGTTGCCGTAGCAGTTTGGCCCGATGATTCGGATGCCGGTGCGCCGCACAAAATCCGTCATCACCTGGTGCCGCCGCGCGCCTTCCTCGCCGCCAAATTCCGCGAAGCCGCTGGTGACGATATTGATCGCTTTGACGCGCTTCTCTTCGCACTGCTGTAACGCATCAGGCATCAGCCGCGCGGGCACGGAGATAACCACCAACTCAACCGGATCGGGTATCTCGGTCAGGCGTGGGTACGACTTCAACCCTTCCACTTCAGCATAGTTAGGATTGACCGGATAGACACGCGCCGGCGTCTTGAGCGATACCCAATGCTTGAGGACGGTGTTGATGTAGCTCCAGTTCGGCGATACGCCGATCATCGCCGCGGACTGCGGATTTAAGAAATACTGCAACGGGTTGTCCAATGCGCTGTACCCTCTGACAATTGATGTTGGCCGATCATTTCTTCACACGATCATTTCTTCACACGGTCGGCGCGCGGCTCTTTGGGCAAGCCCAGCACGCGCTCCCCGATGATATTCCGTTGCACCTCTGACGTGCCCGCGGCAATCGTGCCCGCTTTGGATGCCAGGAACCGGAACGCCCACGTTTCAACTCGCCGCTGGTCGTCGCCGTCGTCCACGAATTCCGGCGGCAGGCCATCGGACAATTGGCCGTACGGCCCCAGGATTTCCTGTGCCAGTGCCTGAAAACGCTGGTCAAACTCTGAGCGATAAAGCTTATCTATTGACGACTCCGGCCCCGGCCGGTTGCCCTTCTGGTGGCGCGAGAGAATGCGCAGGCCGTTGTAGCGCAGCACTTCCATATCTACACAGATGCGCCCCAACTTCTGCCGCACGAGCGGATCATGATCAGCCAACACGCCTTGCTCTTCCATTCGCTTGACGGTCTTGACCAACTGCGCGAACAACACCTGCGCCCTCACGACTCGCCCTAACAAACTGCCGCCGCGCTCATAGGACAGCGTTGTTTGCGCGATCTGCCAACCTTGGTTCAGCTGGCCGATGAGGTTCTCCCGAGGCGCTCGCACATCGGTGAAGAAGACCTCGCAAAATTCCGCCGAGCCGGTGATCTGCTTGAGCGGCCGCACTTCAACGCCGGGCGAGTGCATATCTAGCAGGATATAGGAGATGCCATTGTATTTCGGCACGTTGGCATCCGTGCGCGCGAGCAGCACACCCCAGTCTGCCGCGTAACCAAGGCTCGTCCACACCTTCTGGCCGTTGACGACAAAATGACCGTCACGTATGTCGGCTCGCGTTCGCAATGACGCCAGGTCCGAGCCCGAGCCTGGCTCCGAGAAGAGTTGGCACCAGATTTCGTCGGCGGTCAAGATGTTCTGGATATAGCGCTGTTTCTGCTCTACCGTGCCGTGATGAATCAG
>JACQEC010000227.1 GCA_016200765.1 Chloroflexota bacterium
CTTTGGCCCTGGGCGCTGTCGGAAGGCCGGGCATGGTGAGCGCGCTCTGCTTGGCTTCAGCCGCCGCGCGTTTCAGCATGAGCAGCATGGCGTTGATCTGCTGGCGCTGTTCCTCGGTCGCCGCCGTGGTGCCGCGCATCAGCGATTTGAACAGGGCTTCCAGCGGCTGGGCCGCCTCGCTGACAGCCATAAAGCCGAAGGAGCCGGTGGTGCCGTTCAGGCTGTGGGTCAAGCGATGCAAGGTCTTGAACGATTCGCCGTCCCAGCTATTCACGGGCACCTGAACCCAGGCATCCTCGATCTGGCTCACTTTGTTGGGTATCTGCTGGGCATAAGCCTGATACAGGCTGTTGAGCTGGGCGTCCAGCGTGTCGGGAGGATTAGCCATCGGTGCGTCTCCGCGTGGTGAAGATGATCATCCTTTGGTCTTCCGCTGGCCTTCTGCGAGCACCAACTCGGTCATCTGCATGACCTGTTTCGAAAACACGTGATCGGGTTGTTTCAAGACGAGCGGCGTCCCGCGGTTCACGCTGATCACGACCTGCTGGCCGCCGCTCACCACCTGCACAGCCACCGGCTGGCGCAGTGCTTTTTCGACTTCTTTCACGTCAATGCCGACGCCGGAGTTTGAGCGGTTCAGCACAATATGAACCTTGCTCATCGGCAGCCCGAGCCGGGCGGCCAGTTCGAGGAACATATACGTATTCTTCAAGGAGCCGATCTCGGGCGTGATGACGACCATCAGACTATTGCATCGCTCCAGAATCGTCAGCATCCGATCATCGTAGCTCGACTGACAATCTACGACGACATAGTCTGCGGTTTGAGCGAGAAAGTCGAGGATGCGCTTGACGTGCTCGACGGTCACCAGTTCCGCATCTTCCGGGCGGAACGGGCTTAACAGCACGCGGATGCCGGACTCATGCTTGAGCAAGATGCCGTCGGTCCACGAGGGGTCCAGCCGATCCGTGCGCTCGATGAGGTTGACAATGCTGTAGGTCGTCGGCAGGTTCAGGTGCACGCCCACGTCGCCGAAGAAGAAATCAGCGTCAAAGAGCGTCACAGCTTTGCCTGACTTCTTTTTGAGTGCCACCGCCAGATTGACCGCGATCATCGTCTTGCCCACGCCGCCCTTGGTGCCAAAGACGGCGATAACCTGCCCGCGCCCGCGACCGTCGTCGCGCAAGGTGACAGCCCCCGACGATTGGGCGCGCCCCAGCAGTCCGCGGATGCGATAGGTCAGCTCCTGCGGCTGAAAGGGCTTCGTGAGGTAATCGTCGGCGCCGGCTTCAAATCCCGCGATCTTATCGGCGACATCGCCTTTGACCGTCAGAATCAGGATGGGCAGTGCGCGGGTGGTGGGCGCCTGGCGCAGGCGGCGGCAGAGCGTGAAGCCGTCCATGCGCGGCAGAACGACATCTACAATCGCCAGATCGGGGGGCTGGCGAACGGCTTTCTCGTAGGCGTCCTCGCCAGTGCCAACCAGCGTGACGTCGAAGCCTTCCTGCGCCAGCACAAGCCGCAGCATCTCCGAGAACATAGGATCGTCATCTACCAGCATGATGCGCTGCGCTGTGTCTCGGCTCATGACGGGTGGGCGGCCACGCTCGTCTGCCGCCTCTCCTCTTCGGGATGAAGGTTACGTGATGTTGTCATCGGTCGTTAGTCGGTCTGTTTAACCGGGCGCGGGCGCCGCGCGACGCGCTCACCCCGCGCAGGCGCGCCCGACTTGATCTGGCCGCTGTTGGTCGCCACGACCAGATCGGCGATGGTTGTGTCTTCGGTCTCGCCGCTCCGGTGCGAGATGACCGACGTCCAACCGGCGCGGTTAGCCAACTCGATGGCGGCGAAGGTTTCGCTCAACGTGCCAATCTGGTTGAGCTTGATCAAAATAGAGTTGCAGGCTTGCTGGTCAATCCCCCGCTGGAGCCGTGCCACGTTTGTGACAAGCAGGTCATCGCCCACCAGTTGCACCCGGCCGCCGAGCCGCGCGCGCAGCGACTGCCAGCCAGTCCAGTCGTCCTGATCCAGCCCGTCTTCAATGGAGACGATGGGATAGCGGGTGACCCACTCCTCCCAAATCCCGATTAATTCGTCCGAGGCCAGCGTTTGACCGCTCTTGCGCAGATGGTAGCGGCCGTTCTCCATCAACTCACTGGCGGCGGCGTCAACGGCCAGCGCAATCTGCTTGCCGGGCTGGTAGCCGCACGCCTCAATCGCTTCCAGAATACATTCCACCGCCTCGCGGTCGTCCTTGAGCGCAGGCGCGAAGCCGCCTTCATCGCCCACGCTGGTCTTATAGCCTTTGCCTTGCAGCACCTTCGCCAGCGCATGATAGACCTCAACGCCCCAGCGCAGGCCCTCGCGGAAACTGTCTGCGCCCAGCGGCATGATCATGAACTCCTGAAAATCGGTGGACTGCCACTCGGTGTGTTTCCCGCCGTTCAAGATATTGAGCATGGGCACCGGCAGGGTGCGCGCCATGACACCACCCAGATAGCGATAGAGCGGCTCGCCCGCGTAGTCGGCGGCGGCGTGCGCCACCGCGAGACTGACGCCGAGGATGGCGTTCGCGCCCAGGCGGCTCTTGTTGGCCGTGCCGTCGAGTTCGAGCAGGGCGGCGTCTATGGCTGGTTGGTTGAACGCGTCCATGCCCACGACGACCTCGGCGATGTCCCCGTTGACGTGCGCGACCGCTTGC
>JACQEC010000232.1 GCA_016200765.1 Chloroflexota bacterium
AACCTGCTCAACCCCGACGCCTTCATCGTCGAGCAGAACATCCAGCGCTATCTGGCGACCGGCAAACTGGACAGCGATTACGTGCTCTCGTTGAGCGCCGACGCGATGCCGCCGCTGATGGCGCACCTCGATCAACTACAGACTTACGAGCGCATCAAAATCGGCGGCGTTCTGCGCTTCCAGAAGGACGCGCTGTACGCCGAGTTGTCGAGCGCGCCGTGGCCTTCCTATCACTGGGGGCGCAAGCAGGCCGTGGACGCGCTGACCGCACAGCAAGACACGCTCAATCAATATCCGGCGGTGCGGCCATCGCGCCGCCCGGTGAATTAGCCCAACGCTGTTCACCGCCGAGGGCGCAGAGGACGCAGAGTCCATTTTTGATTGTTGATTTTAGATTGTTGATTGCCAATCCAAAATCAAAAATCTGAAATCAAAAATTCCTGCGGGGTTAGTCAGAAGGAGAGATCACCATGCGGAACGTATCCATTATCGGCATCGGCCAGACCCAAGTCGGCGAACTGTGGGAGATGAGCCTGCGCGACCTGGGCGCGCAGGCCGTGCGCGCGGCGATGCGCGACGCGCACATCGAAAACGCCGACGCGCTCTATATCGGCAACATGCTGTCGGGCGAGGCGGCGGGGCAGGCGCACCTCGGCCCGCTGATGGCCGAGGCGGTCGGCCTGCGCGGCGTGGAGGCTGTCAAGGTCGAGGCGGCCTGCGGCTCCGCGGCTTACGCCCTGCGTCTGGCCTATCTGGCGGTAGCCGGAGGGATGCACGACACGGTGATCGTGCTCGGCGTGGAGAAGATGACCGACCGCGCGCCGGGGCGCGTGACGAATGGGCTGGTCACTGCCGCCGACGGCGAGACCGAGGCCGCGCAAGGGCTGTCCTTCGTCTCTATCAACGCGCTGTTGATGCAGCGCTACCTGCACGAGTTCGGCTGGGCGCACCGCGACTTCGCGCAGTTCGCCGTCAACGCGCACCTCAACGCGGCGGGCAACCCGCACGCCATGTTCCACAACCTGATCACACCCGCCGACTTCGACAAGGCCAAGATGGTCGCCTCGCCCATCAACCTGCTCGACTCGTCGCCGATGGCCGACGGCGCGGCGGCGGTGATTATCACGGCGGACCCCATCGCCAAAGAGTTTGCCGAGCGGCCCGTGCGCATCAAGGCTTCGACCTCCGCGACCGACTCCATTGCGCTGGCCGACCGGCGCGACCTGCTGACGCTGGACGCGGCGCGGAAGTCTGCGCTCAAAGCCTACGACATCGCGGGGCTGAAGCCGGCGGACATAGATCTGTTTGAACTGCACGACGCCTTTACGATCATGTCGGCGCTGTCGCTCGAAGCGGCGGGCTTCGCCGAGCGCGGGCAGGGGGTGCGGCTGGCGTTGAACGACGACATCGGCATCGAGGGGCGCCTGCCCATCAGCACGATGGGCGGCCTGAAGGGGCGCGGCCATCCGGTGGGCGCGACCGGCCTCTATCAGGTGGTCGAGGCCGCCCAGCAATTGCGCGGGCAGGCGGGCCGCAATCAATTGCAAAATGCGCGCATCGCCATGGCGCAGAACATCGGCGGCAGTGGCGCGACCGTCACGACGCACATCCTGGAGGCGTGGCGCTAACCGGTTTTATGTCCGACATGAACCTGCCCCAGATTTGGCGTCTGCGCGACCAGCGCTATCGGCTGGAAGGCGCGCAGTGCGAAACCTGCGGCGAGAAGTTGTTTCCCGCGCGGAGCGTTTGCCCGGTCTGCAAGGGCGAGCAGTTCAAGCCGTTTGTCTTCAGCGGCGAGGGCGAGGTCTATTCGTTCTCGGTGATGTATCAGGCGCCGCAGGGCTTCGAGCAAGACCTGCCGTACACCGTCGCGCTGGTCAAACTGGCCGAGGGGCCAATCGTCACCGCGCAACTGACCGACATCGAACCCAACGAAGCGCGCATCGGCCTGAAGGTCGAGATGGTCACGCGCGTCCTCACAGAGGACGGCGACCTCGGCGCGATTGAGTACGGGTACAAGTTCAGGCCGAGGCTGGGCGGGTAGGGACGGCGTTGCGCGTTTCCGCGTTGCGCGTTCGCCCCGCTTGTGAGGTACGGTACTGCCCGATGCTGAAGCCTGCGCTTCGCGAGCACGAAACGGAGCGCAGGCTTCAGCCCAATGGCATTAAGTTAAGATTGGACAAGGCGAGCCATCTGCGGTAAACCTTAGCGATGACTGAAAAAAAGAACTCCAGATCATCGAGCATCTGCGGCAAACGCTGTGCGCCGACGCCACCCGTGAACG
>JACQEC010000236.1 GCA_016200765.1 Chloroflexota bacterium
AGGTTCGGGCTGGGTTGGCGGTCGTCGGGTAACTGGGCGCAGTGTGCGCGGAGCAACTCCAGCAACTGTTCGAGCATGGTAAGCCTCCCATCCTGCATCTGGTCAACCACTGGCTCGATAGTTTACCCGACCTCCGCTCTCGGTAAAAATCTAAATGGAGAATTGCTGGTGTCGGGCATATCGCCGCGCATCGCGCACCCGACCAGATGGTCGTCGTAGGAATAGCCCGGCGCGGCCGCGTGGTCACCGCTGATGCGCTGGAGGCGGTCCCAGAGGCGCAAGTGAAATGGAAAGAGCGCGGCTGAAGCCAGCTTCACGCGGTCGGCCAGCAGGAACAGCCCGCCGTCGCGCAGCAACAGGCTGACCCACTTGAACAGGTCCTGCTTTTCACCGGCGGTCAGGTGATGAACCGATTGAATCCCCACCACCACATCAAACGTTTCCAAATCAAAGAGCGCCGCGTACGCCTCGCGCAGGTCGTGCGCCAGCAGGGTGAAGCGCCCGGCGAACGGCGACAGGCGCGCGCGCGCCTCCTCCAGCATCGGCGAGGAGACATCGAGGCCAACCACGTAGGATGAGGGAAAGCGCGTCAACAGCATCTCGCTGATCGCCGCATCGCCGCATCCGAGGTCAAGGATACGGTGGCCGTCGGCCTGCAATACACTGATGAGCTCGATCAGTATCGCAATCTGCTCGACGCGCGTCTGGTTGCCACTGCGCGTCTTGTTCTGTATCCAGTCCCGCGCAAACACCGGGTCTTGCCAGTTGATCAGTGAGCCAGCCATAGTCATGCTCCGCAGAGCGGAAGTTGTGAGCGTTGCGGCGATTGTAGCACAGTTGTTGGGGTGTCGCAACGATTTGACATCGCCATCGCTGTGCCCATAATGAATTGAAACCTATGCGCCGATTGTTTTTCTTGCTCCTCCTGATCGTGGGTGTAGTGCTGGCATCCGACCAGCCGCCCGCGCAGGCCGCCCCGCCCCCAGCCATGAGCCTGTCGAATCGGCCAGCCTTGCCCGTTGCCGACATGCTGTTAGAGGCAGACGCCCTGCGGGTCGGCGGCAACTACCCGGCCGCGATCAGCCTGTATCAGAAGGTGCTGGCCGAGATCGGCTCTCCCCCATCTGATGACAACCTGCCAGCCGCCCGCAGTGCGCTCTATTCCCTCGCGCAGACCTATGGGCTAGATCAGAACACCCCGCTGGCGGTCGAGTCATGGCAAAAGTTCGCCGCCGCCTATCGCGACGATGCCCGCTACCCGCTGGCGCTCTTGCAGTATGCTATCGCACTGCGCCAGCAAAACGACACCGCCGGGGCCTCGTGGCTGACGCAAGCCTACAACGACCTTGCGCCCGCCGGAGATCCGCTGATGCCCTACGTCGCTCTGACCCTTGCCGATACCTACCGTCAGACCGACCAACTGCCGCTGGCCGTCGCCGAGTTCAAACACGCGCTGGGCGCGCCCGCCTTACTGCCCGCCGTGCGTGTCCGGCTGGGCCAGCAGTTGGGGCAGACGCTGGCGCTGGCGGGCGACTACGCTGGCGCGGTGCAAGCCTTTGACGCGGTGTTGGGCGATACCGCCCTCATCAGCGATCCCATCCTGAAAGCCATCCCCGCCAGCAACGCGCGCTCCCAGCTTCAACTGGCCGCCGGACGCGCCTTGAAGATGATGGGGCAGACCGATGAGGCCATCGCTCGCTTCCGCCGTGTAATTGCCGACGCGCCCGACGGCGACGCCGCGCCGCAGGCGGTCGAGGAGTTGACGGCGCTCACGCCGAACGACTTTAACTTCTATCTCGCCGGTCTGGTCTATTACTACCGCCGTCGCTGGGACACGGCGATCACGTGGTTGCGCCGCTCGCTTAGCGAGCAGGCCGACACCGAGCTGACGCGCACCTATCTCGCCAAATCCTACGAGATGCTCAGCCAGCAGGATCGCGCTATCCGCGAGTGGAGCGACCTGATAGCCAAATATCCGTCCAGCGCCCGGGTAGGCGAAGCCCGCTTCGAGCGCGCCGACGACTATCACCGCCTCGGCAACGACGTGGTCGCCATTCAGCAATATCGCCAACTGGCCGCCGATTATCCGGGCACCAGCCGCGGCGAGGCGGCGCTGTTCGCCATCGCGGGCATCTACGAGAGCGCCGACAAGTTCGCCGAAGCCGCGCGCCAGTACGAGGTCACCCAAGCCGCGTTCCCGAAAGGCTCGCGCGCCAGTGAGGCCCTGACGGCCGCAGGCTATGACCGTATTCGAGTCAACGACCTGTCAGGCGCGAAGACAACACTGGAAAAGGCCATTAGCCTCTATCCTCAATCGTCATGGCGCAGTAAGGCGCTCTTCTGGCTGGGAAAAATCGCTCAGAAGCAAGGCCGGGCCGCCGATGCCAACGCCAACTGGTTGGCCGCCTCCCGCGCGAGCGCCGACTACTATGGCTTGCGCGGGTTGGATATGGCCCAGAAGACCGTGCCGCTGGGCAGTGAGCGCAAGGCCTTTGGCCTGCCCACCGCCTTTCCCGGCGACCAGCACATCATGGAGCGCTGGCTGCGCTCCTGGGCGGCTCCGACGGACGAGGCGACGGGCCGCCGCTCGCTGGCCGCCCTGCGTCCCGAGATCGTTACCGATCTCGGCTGGCAGAGGGGGCGGCTGTTGGCTGAAATCGGGATGTGGCCGGAGGCGCGCGCCGAATTGCGTGCGGTCGCAGACCGCTATGTTTCTGATCCAATCACGCAATACCAACTGGCGCTTGCCTTTCAGGAAATCGGCCTGTACGATCTATCTCTGCTGGCCGGTTGGCGCATCTACTGGGCGTGGCCGGAGGAAGGGCTGAACCGCACGCCGCGCTTCTTGCAGCGGCTGGCCTATCCGGCGCCATACTCCAGCCTCATCGTGAGCGAGGCGCAGAAGAATGGCTTCGATCCGCTGTTGTACTTTGCGCTCGTCTTCCAGGAAAGCAACTTCTATCCCGGCAGTATCTCGTCGGCCGTCGCGCGCGGACTGACACAGGTCATCCCCGGCACCGCGCGCGACATCGCGACGGCATTGCGGAAAAGCAACTTCCAGCAGAACGACCTGTACAAACCGTATGTCAGTTTGGAGTTTGGCGCGTACTACTTCGGCGCGCAGTACCGCTATTTCGAGAAGGATTACATGATGGCGCTGGCCGGTTACAACGGCGGGCCGGGCAATGCCTCGCGCTGGAAGAACGCCGATGTTGATGTGGCAGTAGAAAACGTCTCGTTGACCGAGACGCGCGCCTACGTCCGGCGCATCTACGAGCATTACTGGTATTACCGCCAACTCTACTAGCGGACGAAGGACAGCCACGACCGTCGTCTGTCCGCCGTGACCTGTCACCGTTCGCCTGCTTCACCACTCTATTTAAAAAGGTGGCTGCTATGCCTGCTCAATCACCTAAGGGCAAATTATCGGTCTTCCGGCGCTCTCTTCAGCGTCTGGCGCAAGCCACCGGCAAGATTCAGCCGTCGGAGATTAATCGGCTCTCCAAGCCTTCAAAAGCCGACCTCGCCGACTTCCGAGCCGAGTGGCCGTCTGTCCCGCTGGAGCGCAAGCGCGCGATTCTCAAGGCGATGAACACCGCCGCCGAGGAGTCCATTCATACCGACTTCAGCGACCTGTTCATCGCGTTGCTTGACGACGGCGATGAGCGCGTGCGCGCGCTCTCGGTAGATGGCTTGTGGGAAAACGAAACCCCCGCCGTGGCGCGGCGGCTGGTGCGCATGCTGATGGAGGACGGCTCAAGCCTGGCGCGAGCCGCCGCTGCCGAGGGACTCGGCCATTTCGTGCAACTGGCTGAAGAAGGCCGCTTACCCAGCCCGTCACTGCTGACGATCGTCGAAGCGCTGTTCACGCGCTACGACGACTTGTCGGAAGATCAAGATGTGCGGCGGCGCGCGCTGGAGTCAGTTTCGTTTGCCAGCGACGAGCGTCTGCACGGCGCGATTGAACGAGCCTACGCCGACGACGAGCAGGCGCTACGTATCAGCGCAGTCTTTGCGATGGGGCGCAGCCTCGACACGGCGTGGAGCAACACGGTGATCCAGGAGTTGGGCAACGACGAACCGGCCATGCGCTATGAGGCCGCCTACGCCGCCGGAGAGTTGATAGTGGTGGAGGCTCTGCCGCCACTGATCGAACTGGTCGGCGACGCCGACTCGCAGGTCAGGCAAGCGGCGGTGTGGGCGCTCGGCCAGATTGGCGGGCGCGAGGCCCAGCGCACGTTGGAAGCGATTTTGGAAGGTGATGATGAGGCACTGCACGAGGCCGCCGAAGACGCGCTGGCCGAGCTGGAATTTCTCGCGGGTGAGACCCCGTTCAATATGTTCGAGTTCGAGATAGACGAAGACAGCCGCCACAACGGCCCTGCAGAGGAGGAGCACGGCGACGATGAGAAGGACGACGAGCGTTGATCCCGTTATTGCCAGCGTGGTGTGCGACCTCGCTCCCCTCTCCCTTTCGAGGAGCACGGCGACGATGAGAAGGAAGGCGAGCGTTGATCCCGTTATTGCTAGCGTGGTGTGCGACCTCGCTCCCCTCTCCCTGAAAGGGAGAGGGGTTGGGGGTGAGGGTGATCTCGAATCCGGTGCATTAACCCGATGACCCTCACCGGCCCGCTTCTGCTTGACCTCCTCGTTTTAGGATGGCTCATCTACCAGATGATCAGCGGCATCCGGCGCGGCTTCCTGCTCGGCGTGTTCGACCTGGCCGGGTGGGTTGTGACCATCGCGCTGACGCTTCTGCTCTGGGCTCCGGTTGCCGCCCTATTAGAAGCCATGCTGAAACTGCCCAAAGCCGTCGCGGGGCTGGCGGCGTCGTTCCTCGTGTTACTGCTGGCCTCCATCTGAGTAACTAACACTTTCGGTTTTTAACGAATACGACGGCGAGACGCATCGGACGGATGCGGAGCGTGAAAGTGGGGAAGCGTCCCGCGCTGACGGCGCGTTGCAGTTTGCGCCAGCCGATTTGAAAGAGGCTCAACT
>JACQEC010000054.1 GCA_016200765.1 Chloroflexota bacterium
CAACCGGCCGTTGATCCAACATCCATTTCGCGGTGCCGAAGCGAGCATGGGCGTGCACGTGGCCGCCGAACCGCGCCGCCATCGCCCGCGCGAGTTTGATAGCGTCGCCCTCGACGACGAGGTCAATATCGGAATTGGGCATGGACAGGAGCAGGTCGCGCACAAAGCCGCCCACCACATAGAGCAAGTAATTCTTTTTCAGAGCCACGCCGCCAGCCGCGCGGATGAGGATCAATAAATCCTCCGGCAGGGCCGCTTCAAAGCGCGCCACAACCTCCTGAGCCTGTCGCAGGGCCTGCGCCGACGCCGGCGGCTGGCCCCACATCTTGATCAGGTCTGTGCGGGTGACAATGCCGACGAGCCGGCCGTCCTGCACAACCGGCACTTGACCCAGCCCGCGCTCGATCATGGTCTTCCGCACCTGCTCCACCGCTTCGCCGCGGTCCACCGCAATCGCTCCCTTATGCATGTACGACGCGATCGGCATGTCGCCCAGTTGGTGGTGCATCGCCCGGTCCACCTCGCGGCGCGTCAAGATGCCGAGCAATTCGTCCTGCCCGTTCACCACCGGGAATCCCTCGTGGCCGTATCGCTTGAACAGCGCCTCGGCTTCACGGATGGGCATCTCTGGCGCGAGTGTTCGCACACTGCGCGACATGATCTGGCCGGCGGTCAACAGCGGGTGGATATGTGAACGGCACAGAGCGCGCAGGCGCGCCTCCGCCTCTTCCAGCGCGACATCCCTCAAGAACGCCGCGGCGGCGCGCGCATGTCCGCCCCCGCCGAGCCCGGCCATGATCGCGCCGACATCAATCGCGTCGTGGGTACTGCGCGCGACCACCTGCACGTGGCCGTCCATCTGCGCCAGCACGAACAGGGCATCGCACGCAAACAGATCGCGCAGGTGGTGTGCCAGTGTGGACACTTCCTCGACGTGCCCACCGGCTCGCGCCGAAGCGATGACCACCGAATAGCCTGCCACCTCCACGGCGCGCGCCGCCTGAATCAATTTCTGGTATAGCGCCTGCTGTCCCGCCGACAGCGCGTGATGCAGGTACTCTTGAATCAGGTCAAGGCTCGCGCCGCGCTCAAAAAGCCACGTCGCGGCCTGAAAGTCTTCCACGCGCGTGCCTTTGTAACTCAGCGAGCCGGTGTCTTCGTAAATGCCCAGCATCAACAGCGCCGCTTCAATTGGGCTGAGCGACTGCGGCAGTTTCATCAACTGCTGGACCAACAAGGTTGTCGTTGCGCCGACCTCACGGCCTTCGTGGGTTGCCTGAGCGGGGAGTGTCTTGTCGAACGGGTGATGGTCAATAAAGTGAATCGTCGCCGTTGGCTTTAGACCCTTGAGCGATGGGATGGCTTGACAGTCAACAGCAATCACGCGCTCGATCGCCTCTGGCACAGCCTCGTCCAGGCTGTGAAACGGCAGCGCTTCTCCGTAGAGGGTGAGGAACTCCTGTACGTTACGGTTCACGCGTCGCGGCAACAGCGGCGCCGCCGTCGGATAGAGCCGCGCCGCCGCCAATAGCGACGCCACCGCATCGAAGTCAGCGTTCTCGTGGGTGACAATGACATCCATGCTGTGGATGATAGCACGGAGGGTGGTAACGGGCAAAGCCCGGCAAAAACGTTGAGCGTTACGCGTTCACGTGTTCACGCGCACACCCCCGCCGGTAGGGGCGAAGCAGCGCGCACGTATCATCGCGTGTACGAGCAGGCCACTCGCGCGCGGCTTCGCCCTTCCCGCCCAGCGCGCCCGGCTCACCGTGTGAACGTAGGGGCGAAGCAGCGCCCAACCATCTCCGTCTTCAAATCCAACACCATTGCGCGCGGCTTCGCCCCTACCGTAGCGCGGCTTCGCCCCAACTTCACCCGCCCGCCGAAGGCGATTCGGCGGCATACGGTTTGCGCGCCAGCACATAGCAGTGGTGTGCCCAGAGGGTCTTGAGCCGCCGCGGCAGTGGAAGGCGCTCAAGGAACATGTAGCGTTCGATCATTGCCTTCAGTTCAGGCCGTCTGCCCAGATAATAATCCATCGTGCTCCACTGCCAGCCGCTTCCCTCGAAGCGCCCCGCGATGCGCTTGGAGCGAACGCCGAGCCTTTGCAATACCTGCCCGGCAGGCATTACGGTGTCCGGCCAGGGCGGCACATCCATCACGCCCTCATCCGCCGCCTTCAGGCCAAGCCGCGTCAAGACCGACGTGACGCGCCGGATGTCCGCCCACGACTCGTCCACGCCCTTGAAGAAGCCCGGTTCCAACACAAACTTGCGGAGCAGGTAGCCCACCTGAATGCGGTTAGGCATCGCCACGAACACCAGCCACCGTGACACCCGCGCCATTTCCGCCAGCAGACGCTCGGCGTCGCGCACGTACCACAGGGCAGCCCAACACCAGGCCAGGTCGAAGCGCCCATCGTCGAACGGCAAGGAGCCAAAATCCGTTTGGCGCAGAATGTTCACCTGCCCATCAAGGTTCAACTCGTGCCAGATGCGCTTCACCCCCTCCAGCCGCTCGGCGTCCTCGTCCAACAGCGTCACCGCGCACCCCGCGCGCGCCAACGCCACCGAGTTGATCCCGCTCACCCCGGCCATGCCGTAGAGGGGCGCTTCCAGCACGGTCTCGACGCCGTATTTCGCCTTCAGCGACAGCAGGTAGTCGTTCAGCACCAGGCGCTCGTACACCACGCCCAGACCTTCGTTGTAGTCATGCAGATAGCGACGCCAGACCGGCTCCATAAGCGGCGATTATAGCATAGGCTTTGTGTTAGCCTACCTTTTTGTTATAATCTGGGCTAATGCCCTCGCGTAAGCTGATGTCCATGCCCGACGCCGTTGCCGCGTTCATTCCCGACGGCGCATCGGTTGCGCTGGGGCTGGCGTTGGAGTCACTGATCCCGTTTGCGGCTGGGCATGAGATCATCCGCCAGCGAAAGCAGGGGCTGACGCTGATCGGCCCGATTTCCGACATACTCTTTGATCAACTCATTGGCGCGGGCTGTGTTTCGCGCGTGATTGCGGCGTGGGTCGGGAACGTCAGCGCGGGACTGGCGCACAACTACCGCCGCGCGTTGGAGGGAGATAAGCCCTCTCTGGTCGTCGAAGACCACAGCAACTTCTCCATCGCGTTGGCCCTGCGGGCCGGAGCGATGGGCGTGCCATATTTGCCAACGCGCTCCCTGCTCGGCAGTGATCTGTTGCGGAGCAACCCGCACTTTCGCATCATTCACGATGATGGCGTGCCGCTAGTCCGTGTGCCCGCGCTGGCGCCCGCTGTGGCGATTGTCCACACCCAGCGCGCAGACGACCAGGGCGGCGCCCATTGCTGGGGCAATCTGGGCATTAGCGAGGACGCCGCGCTGGCCGCCCGTCAGGTGATTGTCATTGCCGAGGAAATCGTTCCGTCCAGCGTCATCCGCTCCGACCCCAACCGCGTGTTATTGCCCGCGTTCAAGGTTTGCGCGGTGGTGCATGAGCCGGGCGGCGCGCATCCGTCGCCGGTGCAAGGTCATTACGGGCGCGACCACGCCATGTATCACGACTACCATCAGGCCAGCCGCACGGCTGAAGGCTTTGCACGCTGGCAGAGCGAGTGGATAGATAGCGTGTCCGGCCGTCAGGCGTACCTGTCGCGACTCGGAGCCGGGCGCTGGGCAGACCTGTCGCGTCCCGCGACCAGGACGCCGCGTCTCGCCGCCGCTGTGGATTATGGTTACTAGCGTCGGCTATACCGCGCAAGAACTGATGGTCGCCGCGGCCGCGCGGGAAATCCACGACGGTGAGGTCGTTTTTGTCGGGATGCGCCTCCCGCTCATCGCCTTTGCGCTCGCCAAGCGCACGCACGCGCCCAACGCCGTCGGGCTTTTTGAAAACGGCATCGTGCGCGACGAGCCGTCCCGCGAACTGCTCTACACGATGGGCGACCCGCCCAACGTCGTCGGCGCCGAGTGGTGTACCAGCCTGTCAAACATCATGTGCCTGCTGGCGCAGGGCGCGGTCGCGCTTGGCTTTATCGGCGGAGCGCAGGTGGACCGGTTCGGGAACTTGAACACGAGCTATATCGGCGACCCCTGCGCGCCCACAACCAAACTTCCCGGCAGCGGCGGCGCGACTGACATCGCGTCGTTATCGCACCGTCACATCATCATCATGGAACACGAACGGCGGCGGCTGGTGGAGCGCGTGGACTACATCACATCGCCCGGCTTTGGCGACGGCGGCGACTGGCGCGCCCGTGTCGGGCTCCCGCGTGGCGGCCCGGCGGCCCTGATCACCACCTTGAGCGTCATCCGCTTCGACCCGCAGACGAAGGAAGCGTATCTGGACTCCTGCCACCCGCACTCGTCGGTGGAGGAGGCGCGCGCTCACACGGGCTGGGATTTGAAGGTCGCGCCCACCGTCCACATGACCGCTCCGCCGACCGAAGCCGAACTGCAAGTCATCCGCGCCATTGACCCGCAAGGGTTTTGGACCCATGTTTGAAACCGTGCAAGTTGCCCTTGACGATGCGCTGGCGATCATCACCCTGAACCGCCCG
>JACQEC010000067.1 GCA_016200765.1 Chloroflexota bacterium
TGCCGCGGACTTGGAGAGCCTGCGTCAACAGGTGTGCGCCTTCCTTGACCAGTTCGCCCACGGCTCCCCAGCCCTGCTGCGCTATGTCGGTTTGTCGGTAGATTAATTTGTTAAATTGCAACTAACCGCCTGCCTAACCGCCGGCTAAGTCGCCGTCGTTGCGCGCGAGCCGGGCTGGACAAGCGCAAGAACGCGTTGAGCGTTGCCGTTTCCGTGTTTGCGCACCAACGCGCTCGCGCGCAAGGTCTTCACGTCTCCGACGTATCTGCGCTCTACCCACCAACTTCGCGCCATTTGCCAGTCATACCCCCGTAGGCTATAATCCTCTACTGGCCTTTGCGCCAATTTACTTTTGTTAGAGGTTTCGTGCATGAGACAACGCAGCCCAACAGCGCTGGTCGCTATCATTGTCCTCGCGGCCATCGCGATCTGGGTCACGGCCGATGTGCCGCGCCCCACCTGGCTCAAGACCCTGCTGTTCTGGCGCCCTGCCGAAAGCCGAGAGATCAAAATTCAGGAAGGGTTAGATTTGCAGGGCGGCCTTGAGGTCCTGCTACAGGCCAACCCTCCAGCTGGTCAGGCCGTCACGAGCGATTCGATGCAGGCCGTGCGCATCATCATCGAACAGCGTATCAACGGTCTCGGCGTCACCGAGCCGCTTATCCAGCCGGTCGGTTTCGACCGCATTGCCGTGCAACTGCCGGGTGTCCGCGATCCCGACCTGGCCATCAAGACCTTCGGCGAGACAGGCCTGCTGGAATTTATCGAACTGGGCGATCAGTTTCTGCCGGCGGGCACGGTCGTCTCTACCACCGGTTTTATCACCGGCTCCCTGCCGCTGACCGACACCGCTACCATAACCGGCACAACACAGCCTGCCACGTCGGTTCCGACCATCAAACCCACACTGCCCCCAACACCGACTCTGGGCCCAACGCTGACGCCAGCGGCCACTATAACGGCCACCGCGAGCGTCACGCCCTCCGAGCAGATTACGCCGACCGAGGCTGTAACCACCACCGTCTTGGGGCCTTTCAAGACGATCATGACCGGCAACCAGCTGCAGTCGGCCAATGTCGCCTTCGATCCCCAGACCGGCTCGCCCCTGATCGCCTTTTCGCTCACCTCCGACGGCGCGCGCATCTTTGCCGACTACACGGCGAAAAACATCGGGCGGTTCCTCTGTATCACGATTGATAAGAGCACCATCTCCTGCCCACGCATTCAGGGCGCAATCCCCAGCGGCAACGGGCAGATTACCGGCCAGTTCACCCGCGAGGAAGCGCAGGCGTTGGTCGTCCAGTTGAAGTACGGCGCCCTGCCGGTTCCGCTCAAGGTCATCTCCAGCCGCACCGTCGGCCCCACGCTCGGCCAGGACTCCATCAACCGCAGTCTGACCGCCGGGCTGATCGGCATTTCGATGGTTATCGTGTTCATGTTGCTCTACTATCGCTTGCCGGGCCTGCTGGCAGACATCGCTCTGCTCCTGTACGGGACGCTGGTCTTTTCGTTGTTTAAGCTGATTCCGGTGACGCTGACCCTGGCTGGTATCGCCGGCTTTGTCCTGTCCATCGGGCTTGCGGTTGACGCCAACATCCTGATTTTCGAGCGTATGAAGGAAGAACTACGCGCCGGTCGCTCGCTCAAAGCGGCCATCCGGGCTGGCTTCGACCGCGCGTGGCCCTCTATCCGCGACTCCAACGCCTCCACGCTCATCACGTGCGCCATTCTGTTCTGGTTTGGCTCCAATTTTGGCGCCAGCATTGTCGCGGGCTTCGCGCTCACTCTGGCCATCGGTGTGCTGGTGTCGCTGTTCACCGCCATCGCCGTCACACGCAACCTGCTCACCCTCGTGATGGACATGGACATCACCAAGAACCACTGGTGGTTTGGCGTCTGACCGACCGACTGCCGCGCGAAGCGGCCATGCGAACCGTTGAGCGTATGCCCCCGCCGTTCGGGGGTGAGTGCGTGAACGCGTAACCCGTAACGCACCAACGAGATTCCCGACTTGAGGCATGAATGATTAACATTGTTTCCAAGCGCTACTGGTATTTCGCCCTGTCTCTGCTGGTGATCATCCCCGGGCTGATCTCGCTGACCGCCAACGGCCTGCGGTTGTCTATCTCATTCACCAGCGGCTCTCTGCTCGAAGTGCGATTCACCGACCTGCAAAGCAAATCCATCTCGATCCCCGACATTCGAAGCGTTTACGAAGAGCGCGTCTCCGGCGAGCCGTTGATTCAAACCTCTGGCGCCGACACCGTGCTCGTGCGCAGCAAAGTGATTGACCAGCAGACGAAGACGGCCATTGAAAAGGAACTGGAAAGCCGGTATGGCAAATTGATCGAACTGAGCTTCGAGACCGTCGGCCCGGAGGTCAGTCAGGAAGTAACCCGCAATGCGGCGCTGGCCGTGATGATTGCCTCGGTCGGCATCCTCCTGTATATCACTATCGCCTTCCTGCGCGTGGACAAGCCGTACCGCTATGGCATTGCCGCCATCGTCGCCATGCTGCACGATGTGGCGGTCGTGGTCGGCCTCGCCTCCATCTTCGGCGTGCTCTTCAATTGGGAGGTGGACGCGCTGTTCCTGACCGCCCTGCTCACCATTATCGGCTTTTCGGTCCACGACACCATCGTCGTGTTCGACCGCATTCGCGAGAACGCGGCGCGCCGCCGTGACGAGACCTTTGAGGCGGTCGTCAACCACAGCATTGTCCAGACGCTCGACCGCTCGATCAACACCCAGTTGACCGTGTCCCTCACCCTGCTGGCTCTGGCACTGTTCGGCGGCGTGACCGTGCGCAACTTCATCATCACCCTCATGATCGGCGTCCTTAGCGGCACCTACTCATCCATCTTCAATGCCGCACAGATACTCGTTGCGTGGGAGACCGGCGAAGTCGGCAACTTCTTCCGACGCTTGCGGGGTCGGCAGGCGACGGTCTGAACGGCCATGGAACTGGCGCCCCGTTTCAATTTTTGATTGTATATTTTTGATTTCAACCCGCAATCAAGAATCTAAAATCAGAAATCTAAGATTCCTCATCTGACACGGGCTCAAGCGAAGCCAGTATGCATCTCGGTCTTGTCGCTCTGGTCTGCGTGATGATTCTGACCACGGCCTGTGGCGCGCTCCCGATTAGCCCCTCGCCCGCCGCGCAACCGGCTGGGACGACAACCTCTGCGCCGCCCTTAACTCAAGCCGACGAAGCCATCGCCGCGGCGCAAGCCACGTTTCCGGAACTACGGCCCATTACCAAGGCCCCGCCGCGCGCGATTGGCGCGTCCACTAACATTACCGTGCTTGATGACCCCGGTGGCTGGCGCTTGGTCTTCTGGCAAGGCAGCGGCGACTGCCCGGCCGGCTGTATCAACCACCACTACTGGTACGTCGTGGTACAGCCTAACGGCGCGGTCTCGCTGGCAGGCGAATACGTGCGGGAGTTCAGCGCGGCGAAGAATACCATCGAGGAGCGCGGTCAACCGCTTTGGGGGGTGCCAAGATAATCACGCCGATGCGCGCCATTACTTTCACTGACGAACTGCGGGTGACGCAGAGCCAGCCCAAGCCCGATCCGCGCGAAACAGAGTCACTGGTGCGGGTCCGGCTGGCGGGCATCTGCAACACGGACATCGAGATCACGAAGGGCTATATGGGCTTCCGCGGCGTGCTCGGCCACGAATTCGTGGGCACAGCCGAGTCGGGCCCGTTTGCCGGAAAGCGCGTCGTCGGTGAAATCAACGCGGCCTGCGGCCACTGCGTCATGTGCTTGAGCGGCAACCGCACGCACTGCCTGAACCGCACCGTGCTGGGCATTCACGACCGCAACGGCGCGATGGCTGACTACCTTAGCCTGCCGCATGAAAACCTGCACCCGGTTCCCGACTCCGTCAGTGATCAGCAGGCCGTGTTCACAGAGCCGCTGGCCGCGGCTCTGGAGATTTTGGAAGGCGTCCACATTCGACCCAGCGAGCGGGTGGTCGTCGTCGGCGATGGCAAACTCGGCCAGTTGGTCGCGCAGGTCATTGCGCTGGTCGGCGCCGATCTGACGGTCGTGGGACGCCACGCGCAAAAACTGGCCTTGGTTCAGCGCAGAGGCATCAACACCTGTCTTGAGGGCGACGCCGCTCGCCTGCGTGGCGCCGATGTGGTGGTGGATTGCGCGGGAAGCGCAGGCGGTTTCGCGTTGGCGGCGCAGTTGGTGCGCGCTCGCGGCCGTGTGGTCTTGAAAAGCACCATACAGGGCGCACACACGGTCTCGCTGACCCCGCTAGCCGTGAACGAGGTGACGCTGATTGGCTCGCGCTGTGGCCCATTTCCTGCCGCCCTGCGCCTGTTGGAGCGCGGCGCGGTTGATGTAGAGTCATTGGTCAGCGAGGTCTATCCACTGCACAGCGGCGTCGCGGCCTTTGCGCGCGCGCAGGCGCCCGGCGTCATGAAGGTTTTGCTCGACGCGGGGTATAACGCAGATTCGTAGGGGCGAAGCAACGGCCATGCCCCACCGCGTTTGGCAACAAGATTGTTGGCCGTGGCTTCGCCCTTGTCTGCCACGGCCATGCCCCACCGCGTTTGGCGACAAGATTGTTGGCCGTGGCTTCGCCCTTGTCTGCCACGGCCATGCCCCACCGCGTTTGGCGACAAGACTGTTGGCCGTGGCTTCGCCCTTTTCTGCCACGGCCACACCTCACCCTGTTTAGCGACAAGGTTGTTGGCCGTGGCTTCGCCCTTGCCGCGACGCTCTAGCGTCTCCGACGATTGCGCGCAATTCCCCTTGACGCGAGCCAATGAGCTCCATCAGCGTGGTGAGCCTGTCGAACCACAGCACAGGGCCGCAATCGCCGGTAAGACCGTTGCGACATCGTCGTGGATCACGACGGCGGCTTGCTCGTCGGCTCATCCCTAAACTACTTGCAACGAACTAAGGCGGCGATGAACTTGGGTGTGATGCGTTTCAGGTTGACACTGTGTTCACACATCGCAATGTAACCCGACAGATGATCCTTATGCACGCCACGAAAGGGGCGCAGAA
>JACQEC010000259.1 GCA_016200765.1 Chloroflexota bacterium
CCCGTAAGAGCGACATCGCCGATTCCGACAATGACACGTTCGCAAGTCCATCTGCACGACTCCTTGACTCAGAATCCGTCAAGGAATCTTGCATCGAATTTTGCTTAAATGCCCTGTGCCTCATTAAAGGGACACTACCGTGTATTGATACTTGAGGATAAAATAATTATACGAAAGGCGTTTTGCCGTCTGTTAGAAGACGAACCGGGAATCGAGGTTATTGCTGACACTGGCGACGGTCAAGAGGCAATTGACCTTGTCAAGGAACATGCGCCAGACGTAGCAATAGTAGACTTGGTGTTGGAAAGTACCTCCATTTCGGGTCAAGAGGCGCTCGCTCAAATCGTGGAGTTGAGCCCAAATACGCGTATCCTTGTTCTCACTGACTATTCAGACCACAAAAGCGTTTTGCGGGCGCTGCGCGCCGGCGCGCTCGGATATCTGTTGAAAAATAGTACACAGCCCGAAGAATTAATCGAAGCCATACATGATGTTGCCAAGGGGCAACCTCATGTTGACGGAGTTATGTGGAAAAAGATTATCGAGCTATTTCCATCTGATAGTGACGTGAAGGTTGAATTGTCGCGGAGCAAATCCTTGACTGGGCGTCAAAAAGACGTACTACCATTGCTACAGCAAGGATTGAGCAACAAAGAGATCGCCACAAGGCTAGTTATTTCTGAGAAAACAGTCAAGGCACACGCAAGCAACATTTACTCCAAATTGGATGTGGCGGGACGTAGGCACTTGTAGATCAGGACCAGATCGACCTACGCCAACCAAATAAGCCTTTTACCAAAGCCCAGAGACCGATTGCACTGATCTCTGGGCTTTTTTAGTTCGAGAATGATTTAATCGGCAATAGGTCTTCGCGGTCGAACTAGACCGTCGTCTCCGATTGGATAAGTAATCGGCAGTGTCTAATACAAGTCTGGTCTAATCCGCATTACGCCTGCCCGGAATTGGCCAATGCGAAATCATGAGATCAGCTGAGTCGGTCTCACGCCTCTTTGCATTCAAAGATAAGGCAAATGGCTGATGCGCGAACTGTGGATGCATGTCATAATAAGTGCAAGAAAGGAGGGCAAAATGATTCAACCGCACATCGCACCCGCTTGGGAGCCATGGTATGACGGATCGGGCAGCGACAACCGGATGATCTTTCCGCCTTTTCCACATCCGACTGGCGAAGACCCATTTGAGGACCCATTGCGCCCGCGCCGCTGGAACGACCACCCGATCGGCCCGTGGGGCTGGCCTCCGCAGCCACCAACCCCGCCTTGGGGCCCGCCGTATCCGCACAGGTCACGCTGGATATTCAACGCAGCCGTTCGACGCTAGGGGCAGCGGAAGGCTAGGGCAGCGCAGCAAGCTACGCTGCCCGCACAACAAAATATTCGCACAAGTGCTTCGAGGTCAGCGGCGACCTCTTGCCCTTGCACCAGCCCTCTCCCGTGCGATGGAGATCCGCATCTGAAAGCACAGATCGCTTCTGCAACGAAGGAGGTGATGAAAAAGTCCAGGTAAAATGAACAGCAAGAGCATTAGGTAAACGTCGACAACCCCAATCATGTCTTCAGCTAAAGGAGAAAATGAAATGAAATCAGGTCCTATCTTCGATAATGGCTATCGCGACTTCGGTTTTGAAGGGCCTCTACGGGGCTCGGTCAACATCGGGCGCGACATGGATCATCATATTGTTGGCGGCAACTATCCAGGGGGAGGGCGGGGCCACTTCTCATGGGACTCCTACTCCGACGGGACAATCGGTGGCCTGCACCATAGTGACCACCTACCTGGAGGCGGGCGCGATATCACGACGATCCAACGTGATCGCGGCTAGGCATCAGTAGCGTCAGGCGAAGTCTTGAAACGCTGGCCAGCCGGACATCCGGCTGGCCAGCAAATAAACTACTCATGTGAGGAGACAAAATGAACGACTTCAAATCTATCGGCGACATCTTGCGCGGCAATGGTTCCAACCAAGGCTTTCAGCACACGACAAGCTGGGGTGCGCGGTACACGGTTGGTCCAACTGAGGATCCCCGGTATCCGGGCGGAACCTACGTGTCAGTGAACGACGTGTTCGGCGACAAGCGAACGGTAGTGTTGGATAACCACGGCCAGATCGTTCGAAAATAGGATGTTATGGGTCAGCGAAGCTCCGCTGTTCGCGGCAATCGCCAGTGCTCTGTCATTCGACAGAGCACTTTTTTTGTTGGTCAGCACGCGCCCGCGAGTCGACAATCGTTGTTTCTCAGTGACTGGTCAGAAATGGTCCCTCACATTATCGCTCCAGGTCAAATGCTGGTTGCGGTGATTCCGACGCACATAGGCGACTCTCCTTTTGCGGCTCTTCACAGAATAGTGGGGTAGAGTGAAGGTGATAAGCGAATCCGAGAGATTAAACTGTCCGCTGACCCTTGCGCTGGACCCGCTCTAGCCGGTACTGCAACTCCGGCAATAGTCTGCGGCGCTCGGCAGGCGGCGCTTTGCCGGCCGAGACGGCTCGGATGGCGTCGAACGTCATGCGCTCGGCCATCGCGTAGTCGCGCGTGCGATGCTCGTAATACATCGCCAGATTGATCAGCGCGTACACCTCGCCGCGTTTGGCCGCTTCAAGCCACAGTTCCAGCGACTGCGCGAAGCGATCCGTGCGCCGGTAGACCGCCGAGAGCCTGCGCGCCGCTTCGCGGAAAGAGTCATCCGGCAGATTATCGTTCATGCTCTGTTCATAGATGCGGGCGGCCGTGTCCAACTGCCCCATCTCCTCGTACATCCTTCCCAACGACAGATAATCTACCGGGTGCTGCATCCGCGTGCCCAGCGGGTCGTGCGTCATCTGCGCGACGTGCCCCAGCAGGGCGGCCATCGCCACGATGTCCAGTGCGTTGTGATAGAACACGCCCTTGAGCGGCCGCGCATCATCGTTCCGCAGGTACTCGAAATAGATCATGGGGATCATCCAGCCGGGCACGTCGCTCTGACTGCGCCGCGCGCCGAGGATGTGTTGTTCCAGCGAGCCGAGCGCGCGGCTGGCGAGCCGGTCGCGCCACAGGCGGCGCGCCAGCGACAGCAGGTCGAGATGCGCCTTGTCGGCTACAAGCATGGTTCGGCGGTGCATACCGTAGCGATTCTTCAGCAGAGGCACGTCGAACGCCTTGCCGTTAAACGTCACCAGCATGTCACACGCCGCAAGCCGCTCGGCCAGCGCGCTCAACAGTGCCGCCTCTTCGAGCGGGTTGCGCATGAACAACTGCTCGACGACGAACTGGCCGCCGCCAAACCAGCCGAGGCCGACCATAAACGGCCACACGCCCGTGCCTCCGGCCAGACCCGTTGTCTCGATGTCGAGGAAGAGCATCCGCTCGCGGGGACAGCCGGCCATGCGCTCGTCACGCGCCCACTGCGCTATCGTGCCAAGCGGGTACGGGGCGTGGAGCGGCGCATGACCGTGGAGATAGTCGTCGGCGTAGGCGTTCTCGACCAGATAACACTCGCCGTCGGCGTTCACAAGCGTGCGCCCCGGCACGACCCTGTCAATCGCGTGGGCGTGGCGCGGCCGCGCCTCAACCGGCGGCGGCGCAGGAAGATCGCGCGCGCCGACCTTGACGCCAAGCGCCCTTAACTTGGCCGACAGCGGCTCGGGCATCGCTTAGGCCGCGTCCTGTCCATGTCGAGGGGCCGCGTCCTGAGCCTGTCGAAGGGCCACCAGCGCCGACACGAGCGCCAGCGTTTCGCGCTTGCCGCCTTCGCCGCTTTCGGCGGCCGGGCCGACGCACGACGGGCAGCCGTCGGCGCAAGCGCACGACGCAATCAGGTCGCGCGCGCGCGCCATCAAGTCATCGTGCAGTTCATACAACCGATCGCTTAACCCGATGCCGGCCGGGATGTCGTCATACACCACCACCGCCGGATGGCCCTCGGCGAGCGGTGACTTGGGGTCAGAATGCACCCCCACATCGCGCCGGTCACACATCAGCAACAGCGGGGCCAGATGCCCCAGCACAAACGACAGCCCCGCGAGACTGCTCCGCACGCGCACGGCGGTTTCCGCCTGATGATGGCACGATGGGCAAAGCGTAATCAGATTGGCTAACTGGTTGGCTTGCCGGGCGTCGGCAAACTTCTTGAACGGTATCTTGTGATGAACGTGATGCGGCGTTTCCAATTCTAGCGCGCCGCAGTTCTGACAGCGGAAGCCGTCGCGTTCCCGCGCGCGTGCGCGGATCGCCGGCCAATCGCGGCCGTAGTCGTTGGCGTCACTGCGCCACAACCCGTCGGCGCGCAGGCGCTCCACCGTTTCGTCGTTCACCGTCAGCCAGTAGCCCGTGGTCAACAGTTCCGTGGGCGGCAGGTCGAGCGCGCCGGTGCCGAGGTTCTCGTGGGTATACAGTTTGATTTTGCGGAAGCCCTTCACCTGCGAGGTCACCTTCACCTCGCCGCGCGACTTGCGCCCGCCGGTCACTTCCGCCTCCGTGAACTTCTCCAACAACTCAATGGTCACCTCGCGCGTCGCCTCGGTATAGTAATCCACCGCCACGGCGCGCGCGCGCGCCACCTTGCGCTCAAGGTCTAGCGCATCCACAAAGTACGACTGGCCTTCGTGCATGTAGATCGCCTGCGGGTGCAGCAGCCAATACGCGCTGTGCAAATCCACTTGCCCGATCGCCACCGTTTCTTCTTCGGCGTCCGGGCTTTCATCGTCGGCAGCCGCTACCGGTTCGCCGCCATCCTGCGCCTGTCGAAGGGGAGCCTGCCCAAGGGGAGCCTGTCGAAGGGCCGCCGAGCCTTTCTGAATCACCACTGTATCCGGCGAGGCGCTGCGCAGTGAGACCGCGTCTGCCGGGTAGTGCTCCGACATCCAGAAATACTGCTGTTGCGAGGTATAGACGACGCCTTCCTCAACCAGAAAGTCAAGGAACTCCTTGACGCGCGCGCCTTCGATGCGCCCAAACGCCTCGTCTTTCCGAAACGGCAGTTCAAACGCGGCACAGCGCAGGTGGTGAACCAGAATAATCAGGTTGTCGGGGTTGATCAATCCATACTCCGGCGAGCGGTCGAAGAACCACGCTGGATGGTGGGCAAGGTATTGGTCAATCGGCGCCGCCGAGACGACCATCAGCGCAAGGCTGGTGGCGGTGGTGCGGCCGGCGCGGCCCGCCTGTTGCCACGCCGCGGCCACACTGCCCGGGTAGCCGATCAGCACGCTCGCGCCCATCTGGCCGATGTCCACGCCCAACTCCAGCGCGTTGGTCGCCACCACGCCGCGCACGCGCCCCTCGCGCAGACCGCGCTCAATCTCGCGCCGGATGCTGGGCAAGTAGCCGCCGCGATAGCCGCGCAGGGGCTGCTCGCCCGCCAACTGATCCATCGGGCGCGCTTGCTTCAAGTAATTGAGCACCAGTTCCGTCGTCGGGCGACTGCGCGCAAAGAAGATTGTCTGCGCGTCGTGGTTCAGCAGTTGGTTGCCCAGCCGCACCGCCTCCAGCAGTGCCGAGCGGCGCAAACCCAACTCCTGATTGACGGTTGGCGGATTGTAGATGATGAAGTGCTTTTCACCGCGCGGCGCGCCATCGTTGTCAATCAGCGTCACCCGCTCCTCAACCAGCCGCTCGGCCAATTCAATCGGATTGGCAATCGTCGCGGACGCCATAATAAATTGCGGGGTCGAGCCGTAAAACGCCGCGATGCGCTTCAGCCGCCGGATGACGTTGGCGACGTGCGAGCCAAACACGCCGCGCAGGGTGTGCAGTTCGTCAATGACCACATAGCGCAGGTGTTCAAAGACCGCGGCCCACAGCGTGTGATGGGGCAAAATGCCCGTGTGTAGCATGTCGGGGTTGGTGATGATAATCCGCGCTTGGGCGCGAACCGCCGGGCGATGGTCGGCCGGGGTGTCGCCATCATAGGTCGCCGCCACCGACGGCAACAGCGGCGGCGCCGCCGAGACCTTGCCCAGCAATTGCCTCAACTCGTCGGCCTGATCCTGCGCCAGCGCCTTCGTGGGAAACAGATACAGCGCGCGCGCGTC